>CAZMXF010000222.1:0-4672 GCA_964570015.1 uncultured Oscillospiraceae bacterium
GATCTGCTGGAACGCTGGCCCAAAACGCCGTCCGGTGAGCCTGAAAAAGCGGTATTCCTCTGCAACTGCAAGGCCTTGGATCTCAGTGACGAACTCAAGATCAACATGCTGGAGGCATATGGGATTCCCTGTCTCAGGGACTATCCGGGCAACGGCAGCTTTGGAAAGGTGATTCTCGGAATGAGCGGACAGGGAACAGATATTTACGTTCCCGAGAGCAAGCTGGAGGAGGCCCGAAACCTCTGCGCGGCAGATCCGGAAGAGCAGGACCCATCTTAAACCAGTTGCTTCGTCCGCTTATAGTCTGATGATACGCTTCAGATTGCCGGTTCAGGATTTGCGGGAGCAGAAGAACACCCCATGATCATCAGGAGGACATCATGGAAAACGCAATTATTTTTATGCTGATTTTCGGAATTGCCCTTCTTCTCGCGGCAGCCAGCCTTTGGTTTTCCAAAGATCCCCGCCAGTCGCCTTTGATGGGCAGGGTCGCAGGAATTGAGAAGATGGGAAAGACCAGGGCACAGAAAATTGCACGGGAAATAGCCGGTTGTGTGGCCGCCGTAGGTCTGGCCATAGTGATCTACTGCACGATATCTCTGCTCGGAACATAACAGCAGCCCGGAACGGGGTTTTCATCCTCATTCCGGGCTGCTGTATTCCTATGATATTGCGTTGACCTTGTCTGGCTCAATGTTTCAGCTTCCTCAGTCTGCTCCATCTGATGTTCCGTTTGCCCAGTGTCATAACAGCCAGCTTCCTGCGGTTCTGATAGGCCAGATATCCGGTCAGCGCCGCACCTGCGCAGAAGGACAGCGTCATCAACACAAACATTCTCTTTGTCCGCTTGGCGGCCTTTCTGGCTTTCTTCTCCGCCCTTTTCTTGACGGTGCCTGTTGCAAAAACGCCGAGGACTGCTTTCTTAATCAGCTTGAGCACTTTCATTTGATTATACCCCCACGGTTTGTTTTGTTCAGTGTATCACACGGTGTCCCATCTGTCCACCGTAAACGACTTATTCTACCGGACCGTTATACTTCAGGCACATCATCGTGATATCGTCGAACTGATCCTCTCCGTCCATGAAACGGTGAATATCGTCCATGACATTTTTCAGGAGCTGGTCCGGTTCCGCATCCGGTTCCTTGTTCAGGGCCTCCAGCATGCGGTCTGTCCCGAACAGTTCGTGCTCGCCGTTTGTCGCTTCCGTTACACCGTCCGTATAAACGAAGAAACTGTCTCCTGGGCAGAGCTGGAACTCATGCTGCTTGAACCGCACGCCATCCATGGCCGCCACGGCCAGAGAGTGCCGATACAGGATCAGCTCATACTTCCCACCGCTCCGGCGCAGCACCGGGTGTTCGTGTCCGGCGTTCACGGCCACACCCTTTCCGGTAGAGATCTCCAGTACCGCCAGCCATACCGTCACAAAGTAGCCCAGCTCATTGTTCTCACAGAGCTGTCTGTTGACGTTGGTAAGCGCCTCGGCAACGCTCTCGCCACTTTGGAGGCGGGACTTGATGAGCATGCGCGTGACCATCATGAACAGTGCCGCCGGAACTCCTTTTCCGGAGACATCCGCCATCACCAGGGCCACGTGGTCGTTATCTACCATAAAGAAATCGTAGAAATCTCCGCCCACCTCCTTGGCGGGCTTCATCGTGGCGAAGAGGTTGAACTCATGCCGGTTGGGGAAAGGCGGGAACAGCCTGGGCAGCTGGCTCCGCTGAATCGCATTTGCCATAGTAAGCTCGGCACCGATGCGTTCCTTCTCCGCTGTAACCCGCTTCACCTGATCCACGTACTGCAGTGTTTTCGCCGAGAGTGCGGAAAAGGATTCCGCCAGTACCTCGATCTCGTCTCCGGTGCGATACTCCTCTTCCATCTGGAACTGCAGATTCTTTCCGCCGAGTGAGCGAACCCGGTTCGTCATGTGTTCCAACGGTCGGACGATCCGTCTGGAAAGTCGGTCGCCTGCAGTGAGACCCATAATGAGAATCACCAGAATCAGAATAATGATCGTTTGCTTTGAGCGATCCAGATTTTTGTTGTAGATCGTCGCTGCTTCATTCAGAGTACTGTCGAACTGTTCCTGCATCATAATGGTGGGACGCTCAGTAGCTGCCTTGTCCACCACTGACACCACCGCCCAGCCCAGGGTCTTCACCGGCGCCCCGGCGAGATAAACCCGGTCGCCATCCAGATCCAGTTCCCGGACTCCCGTGGCACCGTTCAGAGCGTCCCGCACGAAGGCCGCCAGATCCTCCTGCTCAGAGGACCGCAGATCGACGGATTCCTCAGCGATCCGGGCACGGAGGGTGCCCTGGTTCTGCGGGGAGAACACCACGTGTCCCTGGTTGTTGATGATGCAGGTGTAGTGCACGATATCGCCGGAATTGGACACCGCTTCTTCCATCTGATCCAAGAACAGGTCCGCCGCAGCAACGGCAAGGAGGCGGCCGTTCTGCCGGATGGGAATGGTGCAGGTGATGCCGATTTCACCGGTAAAAGTATCCTTCAGCACATCCGTGAAAAAGATTGAATCGCTTTGCGCAGCCCCAAGATACCACGGGCGTTCCCGAATGGGGATCGTGAGGACGTTCCCCTGGTCGTCGATCCTGGCGTCGGACTTGTCGTCGACGCACAGCATGTATCCCTCGGGCACGGCGATGTAGACGGAGCTCGTGCCTGCATTGCGGTACAGAGCAGTCATCAAATCGGACAGATTGGCCAACAGGCTGAGCTTCTCCAGTACTGCCGGATCCTCAGGCATTCTGTTCGTCTCGCCCACAAGCTGCAGGCTGATCTTCCCCTCCATAGAAGCGTCCGGCAGAGCAAAGGGGCGCGCCGAATAGAGTTCGGGTGTTTGGAGCAACATTTCTGCGCTGTCCGCCAGAATCTTTACCGTGGAGGACAGTCTCACAAACAGATCATCTGCAAGCATTGCCGCCATTTCGGCCTTGGAGGTGAGGGAGTCGGCTACAACCGCGTCCATCGTAGTCTCGGAGATCTCGGCGATGGCTTCCTTCTGCCGCTGGTTTGTCTCTGCGGTAAGTTTTTTCAGACTGCCGGACTGATAAACAATTACAGCGGTATAGGCTGCTACCAGCAAAAGAATGGTAACCAGCACCAAGTTGAAAACTTTCTGCTGAATGCCGCCGATTACCAGATTCTTGAATTTCTTCATAGGGACTCCTTCTCAGCACCGGTCTTGCCTGCTTACCTGTTTCATGCTCTCATATTATTGGGAACCGGGCTTTCATTTCAGTATAACAGAATCTGCCCTTTGATTCAATTCCCTTTTTCTCCCGAATATAAAGGCTTTCTGTTCAAATCTCTGTCCGCACCAGGATGACCCCCAGTTCGCCTGCCATATCCACTGCCGCTTTTGTATAGTCACTCGTCGTGTAGATATATGCGTCGTCGCAGCCGTAATAGTCCTTTGCGCTGTAGATTTCCTGTACCGCCTTCACGCCTACCGGATGTCCGGGCGCATAGCGCTTGCACTGTACGCAGACACGCCGTTCGCCGTCCATTGCCAGCACATCCGCGCCGAAATCCCCGCTCTTCGGCGTGGTATCCACCTCCGTAAAGCCATCCTGCCGCAGCTCCTCGGCCACATATTCCTCATATTCATAAGGGCTGAGATTCAGGACATAGCTGTTTCGCAGCTTTTCCCGTTCCCGCCACTGTGCCTTTGCCTCTCTTCGGCGCTGCCGGCGGGCCCGAATCCGCTTGCGGTCCGCAATCAGGAAAACGGCAAGTGCCGTGATTCCCAGCAGGATTTCATAGCTGTATTCCCCTGTCACGCCGACCGACTCCAGCAGGCTGTGTACTGGTTTTTCCAGCACAAACGGAATGATGAGCAGCGCGAGGACAACCTGTGCCGCCGTACGTATCAGCTTCTTCATGCACTTCACTCCCGGCTTTTCTTTGCTTGCGTTTTCAAAGCCCGCGCCGGATCCTCATCGGGGTCCGGGACGCGGGCCAGAATTTCTCAGGCGCGGGACAGACGCGGAAGCTTTGGTTATTTCCTATAGCCGGTCGCAAAGTCCCCCACGATGCGCAGTTCTTTCCCTTCGACGTAAGCCGCAAGGTTTCCGGCTGCGATATCGACGATGCGCTCAAAGGTCTCCGGCAGATGGAAGCCGCCCGAGATATGCGGGGTAATGACCAGGTTCTCCAGTCCCCAGAGCGGGCTGTCGGCGGGCAGCGGTTCCACTTCCGCCACATCCATCGCCGCAGCCTGGATCTTGTGCTCACTCAGCGCCTGATACAGGACCTCGGACGAGACCGCATTGCCGCGTCCGCAGTTGATGAACAGTGCGCTGTCCTTCATCTTGTCGAAGCTCTCTGCCGTATAGATATAGCGGGTAGCCGCAGTGTTCGGCAGGACGGACATGATGACGTCCGCCCGCGGGAGAACTGTATCGAGATCCTGGGTCATGGCCAGCTCATCCACGCACTCCGGCGGATTTGTGGCACGGCGCTTCACACCGATGACATAAGCCCCCATGGCCTTGACCAGTTTTGCATAGGCTTGGCCGATGTCTCCCAGGCCCACCACTGCGACGGTGCAGTCCGACAGAGACCCGACCGTACCGTGGTCGCTCCAGAATGCTTTCTTCTGCTCATCGCGATAGAGATAGAGCTTCTTCTGCAGCATCAGCGT
>CAZMXF010000223.1:0-4671 GCA_964570015.1 uncultured Oscillospiraceae bacterium
GGCGTAAACAGCGTACAGGCCACGACCCCCGGAAAGTCCAGGAGAGAGAGCTTCTGCATTCCCGCAAGGTACATTTTCTTCTCTCCCCTTTCGTCATCTTCCTTGCACATGATAATGCTGTATTTTGTAGTTGTCAAGTCCAAAATCACTAGATATTGATATTTTATTTCATTGTAACCAATTTGACCACAAAATATAGTGCTTCTTTCGTTTTTTGTTTCTCGCCGTTTCAAAGCGTAATAGTTTTTCAAATTTTTGAAAGAACGCCCGTTTCAGCCTAATTCGGGCGATGAATCCCGCTTTTCTTCCCAAATTCGTCGTTGCTGAGAAGAGAAAGCTGTGTTATAATATTTATTTGTGAAACTGTGTCGGAAACCGTAAGGCCTTTCACAGAACACCATGCAGGATGCTGCACCGCAGACAGCCTGTGATACAGGGAGGAAGACCATGAGCAGAGCAGACGAAATCTTTATTCAGAACTGTCGTGATATTCTTGACCACGGCATATGGGATACCGACCGCGAGGTTCGCCCGCGCTGGGAAGATGGGGCTCCCGCCCATACGGTCAAGAAGTTCGGGATTGTGAACCGCTACGATCTCTCGGAAGAATTCCCGATCCTGACGCTGCGGCGGACTTACTGGAAGTCCGCCATCGACGAGCTGCTCTGGATCTGGCAGGCCAAAAGCAACAACGTCCACGATCTGCGGACTCGCGTCTGGGATGCCTGGGCGGACGAGAACGGCTCCATCGGCAAAGCCTACGGCTATCAGCTGGGCGTCAAGCACCACTATCCCGAGGGGGACATGGATCAGGTGGACAAGGTACTCTGGGACCTGAAGCACAACCCCGCCTCCCGCCGGATCATGACCAATATCTACAACTTTGCGGATCTGTCGGAGATGGCCCTTTATCCCTGTGCCTATTCCATGACCTTTAACGTCACCGGGAAGCGCCTGAACGCGATCCTGAACCAGCGTTCACAGGATATGCTCGCCGCCAACAACTGGAACGTCGTGCAGTATGCCGTACTGACCATGATGATCGCCCAGGTGTCCGGCTTTGAGCCGGGCGAGTTTGTCCATGTGATCGCCGACGCCCACATTTACGACCGGCATGTCCCTGCCATTGAAGAGATCATCCGGAACGAGCCGAAGCCGGCGCCCCGCTTTTTCCTTGATCCCGATGTGAAGGACTTTTACGCCTTTACCCGTGACAGCTTCCGCATGGAGAATTATGAGTATTCTGACTTCACCGGTAAGATTCCGGTGGCGGTGTAAGCCATGGAAGCGATTGTAGCAGTATTTTCCGACTGGGGGATCGGCAGCGAGGGCACCCAGCAGGTCATCCTAAAAGCCGACCGAAGACACTTTCGCGAGCTGACGGACGGCGCTGCCGTTCTGGTCGGGCGCCGGACCCTGGAGGATTTTCCCGGGGGAAAGCCGCTGAAAGGCCGGCATAATATCGTTCTTACCCGTCAGGCAGCGGAGATTGAAGGTGCCGAGGTGGTGCACAGCGAGGTGGAGGCTGCCGAGGCGGCAAAGGCCTATGAGCGCTGTCTTGTCATTGGCGGAGCGAGTGTCTACCGGCAGATGATGCCCTATGTGGACACGATCCATCTCACGCAAATCAACCTCTGTCCGCAGTCAGACCGGTTCTTTCCGGATCTGGATGCTGCAGAGGACTGGCGCTGCTTAAGCTGCGGCCCGTGGCAGGAGGAGGATGGAATCCCCTATCGCTTTGCCACTTATGTACGGATTCCCAAGAAGGAGGACTGACTGAAATGGAAATGGAAGAGTATCGCAGCGGGAAAAAGTCTCTGGAGCTTGCCTGCTATATCGGCGGCGCGGGAGCTTTCGGCGTGTTTCTGCGCTGGCTGCAGCTGCAGCTGGCCTTTAACGAGCTCGGCCTCCCCGATCCCAGCGTGTTTCACATCGGATTGATTCTGTATGCTGTCGCTGCCGCGTTTGTCTTTCTGTATTTTGTCAACCGTTATGAAAAGCAGCACCTCTATCTCCCGGATGAATTCCCGGCAGCGTTCTCGAATACGGGCAAGCTGTATCTGGCAGCCCGTATCGTGGCGGGGCTTCTGATCTGTGCGGGCGGAGCACTGCTCTACATGCAGGTCGAAGCGGACCGGAACAGCACCGACTACCACTTCATTGCAATTCTCGCTGTTCTTTCCGGTGTCTGTTACGTACTCTGGATGACTTTTGCCAACCGCGATCCTCAGCCCACTGTCTGGCTGCTGTGCGTGCTGAGCTTTGTTCCGATGTTATTCCTTGCTGCCTGGATGGTGATCTGCTATAAGATCAACACCATCAACAGCGTGATCTGGTCCTTTGGCCCGGAAATGGTCGCTGTCGGCGCAGCCATGTTTGCCTTCTTCCGGCTGGGCGGTTATGTCTTCGGCCGTCCGAAGTGGAAGCACACCCTCTTCAGCTGCATGCTGGCCACCATGCTCTGCATCACCTGTCTGGCAGATGAGCGCTATCTCGGGATGCAGGTCATCTTTGTCGGCCTGGCTGCTTCGCTTTTGTACTGCTGCTGGGTCATGGTCAAGAACCTGCAGAAGGGCGAAGCACCCAAGAAGAAGAAAAAGAGCACCGGTGGATTTGAATCGCTCACCTGATCCCGCTGCCGCCGCGGCCTTCTGTGCCGCGGCAACTTTTGATTCTGTCACGGATTATGAGTATACGACTTATTTGAATGAGGAGACCGCATGTGATGAAACAACATAAATCCTACACCGCAGAGGAGCTGCGCTACCTGAGAATGCTTTCCCGGCAGTATCCCACGCTCCGCTCCGCCGGGACCGAGATCATCAACCTGCAGGCAATCCTGAATCTTCCAAAGGGCTGTGAACATTTTATTTCCGATGTGCACGGAGAACACGAAGCTTTCCTGCATATTCTCAACTCCTGCTCCGGTGTCATCCGAGAGCGGCTGGACATGCTTTTCAAGGACAGTGTCCCCCGCTCGGAGCTGGACCAGCTTACCACGCTGATCATTTATCCCGAGGAAAAGCTGGAACAGCTCAAGCCCGAGATCAAAGACCTGGACGAGTGGTACCGCATCACGCTCTACCGGCTGATTGAGCTCTGCCGCAGCGTGAGTTCACGCTACTCCCGTTCTAAGGTCCGCAAGGCCCTGCCTGCGGACTATGAGTACATCATCGAAGAACTGCTGCATACCCACAGTGACGAATTCGACAAGCAGGAGTACTATAAGAACATCATCTCCACCATCGTCGAGATCGGGCAGGCCCCGGACTTCATCGCCTCTCTCTGCGCGGTGATCAAGCGGCTGGCCGTGGATCACATGCATATCGTCGGCGATATCTTCGACCGCGGTCCCCGGGCAGACATCATCATGGATTCCCTTCTGAGCTATCACAGCGTCGACATCCAGTGGGGCAACCACGACATTCTGTGGATGGGCGCCGCTTCCGGCAGCCGCACCCTGGTGGCCACCGTGCTCTCCAACTCCATTCACTACAACAACCTCGAGGTTCTGGAGACAGGCTATGGCATTTCCCTGCGTCCCCTCTCGGTTTTTGCCAATGAGGTCTACAAAGACTGTGATGTCTCCCGTTTCGCCGTAAAACTCACCGAGGCGGATGCCGTACACTACTCTGAGAAGGACAAGCTTCTCTCCGCCCGCATGCATAAGGCCATCACGGTCATCCTCTTCAAGCTGGAAGGGCAGAAGATCCTCCGGCATCCGGAATACGGCATGGAAGACCGTCTCCTGCTGGACAAGATCGATTATGAAAACCGCTGCATCACCATTGACGGCAGTGTCTATCCGCTGGAAGACACCGATTTCCCGACCGTGGATCCGGCAAATCCCTATGCGCTGACCCCGGAAGAATCCGAAGTCATCGAACAGCTCACCAAATCTTTTGAGCGCAGCGAAAAGCTGCAGAAGCATGTCCGCTTCCTCTATTCCAAGGGCAGTCTCTATAAAATCCATAACGGAAACCTGCTGTTCCACGGCTGTATTCCCCTGACCGCCGACGGCGAGATGATGAGTTTCAAGCTCGACGGGAAAGAGCGCGCCGGGAAGGACTTCCTTGATTTTGCGGACACCGCCGCGCGTCAGGCGTATTATTACAAATCAGGCTCCCCGGAACGGAAACTCGGGATGGATCTCCTGTGGTTCCTGTGGGCCGGCCGCAACAGCCCCATCTTCGGCCGCGACCGCATGACCACCTTTGAACGCCGCCTGATCAAGGATGAAAGCGCCTGGACGGAGCCGAAGAACGCCTACTACACGCTCTATCAGGATCCGGCAATCTGCAACTTCATTCTGAAGGAATTCGGCCTGGAAGGGCCCCATTGTCATATCATCAACGGCCATGTTCCCGTCAAGGTCCGCAAGGGGGAAAGCCCAATCAAGGGCGGCGGGAAGCTCCTGGTCATTGACGGTGGTTTCTGCAAGGCTTACCAGCCCACCTCCGGCATTGCCGGTTACACACTCATCAGCACCTCCCAATCCTACCGCATCGTCGCCCATCAGCCTTTTGTCGGCCGGGAAAAGGCGATCCGGGACAACTACGGCATTGCCCACTCGACCGAAGTTTTTGAACGCCAGGAACTTCGGCAGCGCATCGCCGATACCGACATCGGTCGGGAGCTGCAGATGCAGATCGACGATCTGCGCGCCCTGGT
>CAZMXF010000224.1:0-4655 GCA_964570015.1 uncultured Oscillospiraceae bacterium
TGACCTCCGGCGTGAGAGCGCTGTGCAAGGCCAACAAGGTCAAGGTCGTGATGGGTGAAGCGAAGTTCACCGGACCGAAGACGGTCTCTGTCGGCGGTGACAGCTATACGGCGGAGAAAGTTATCATTGCGGCAGGTTCCCATCCGATCATCCCGGGGATCCCCGGCGTAAAGGAAAGCAAGGCCGTGCTGGATTCTACGGCCTGCCTGGAACTGGATCATATTCCGGAGAGCCTGCTGATCATCGGCGGCGGTGTCATCGGACTGGAGCTCGGCAGTGTGTATCTGCGTTACGGTGCCAAGGTCACGGTCATTGAGATGATGCCGAAGCTGCTGCCCGGCATGGACGGCGAACTGACGATGCTTCTTCAGGCCAAGCTCAGCGGACAGGGAATGGCGATCTATACCGATTCTGCCGTGCAGAAGGTGGAAGACACCGCCACGGGCGCCAAAGTCACCGTCAAGTGCCCGGACGGAGAGAAGGTCTTTGAAGCCGAGAAGGTTCTTCTGGCAGTCGGCCGCGGCCCCGAGACCGCCGGTCTGGGACTGGAATCCACCGGCGTCAAGGTTGAGAAGGGCTTCATCCAGACTGACGAAAAAATGGAGACCTGTGTGCCCGGTGTCTATGCCATCGGCGACTGCACAGGCAAGCTGATGCTGGCGCACGGCGCCATGGCCATGGGCGAAGTCGCGGCGGAGAATGCCATGGGAGGAGACCGGTGCTTCTATCCGGAGGAGAGTCCTTCCTGCGCCTATGTGGGACCGGAGTTCGCCGGTGTCGGTTACACGGAAGAAAAAGCGAAAGAACTCGGCATCGCCTATAAGGTGGGCAAGTTCCCGACGAGCGGCAACGGACGCAGCCTGGTGGCCGGTCATACCGACGGAATGATCAAGGTACTGGCCGGGGAGAAGTACGGCGAGATTCTCGGCGTGCACATCCTGGCTCCAAGTGCCACGGAACTCATCGAGGAAGCCGCTCTGGCTATTAAGCTGGAAGCAACGCTGGAGGAGTTCACTCAGACGATCCACTGCCACCCGACGGTGGCGGAGGCGGTGCGCGAGAGCGCGCTGGCCGTCGACAAGAGGGCCATCCACATTCCGAACCGCAAATAATCGTTTCATAAAGACGGAATTCCCCGGAAGGCCAGTTCTTTCCGGGGAATTTTTGACAGAGTATAATTGAGAGGGAAAGGAAAAACATGCGAGGAATTGTAAAGGCAAGGGCAGGGAAAGGCCTGGAGTTTCGTACGGACCTGCCGATTCCGGTACCGGGCGACGATGAAGTGCTGATGAAGATTCACTGCGCATCCATCTGCGGAACCGATCTCGGCATCTACGACTGGGGTTCCTGGGCACAGAAACGGATAAAGGTGTTCCCGCGTACCATCGGGCATGAGACGACGGGCGAGATCGTTGAGCTCGGGAAGAATGTAAAAGACCGTTTTGTCGGACAGCGTGTATCGGTAGAGACGCACATCTGGGATGGAACCTGTCCGCACTGCAGAGCGGGCAACCGCCATATCTGCCAGCATATGACGCTCTACGGCATCCAGACAGACGGAGCGTTTGCGGAATATTCCAAGGTACGTGCCGACGCCACCTATGTGCTGGACGACGCACTCACGGATGAACAGGGCTGTATCTTTGAACCGATGGGATCGGGTGTGCACGGTGTGGAGGAAGCAGAGGTTGCCGGAAAGACGGTCCTGGTGGCCGGCTGTGGCGCCATCGGGCTTACGGTGGTGGCAGCCTGTCATGTCTTCGGGGCGAAACAGATCATCGCCTGCGACCTCTTCGATGAGAAGCTGGAGGTTGCGAAGAAGATGGGCGCGGATGTCGTCATCAACAGCAGAAAACAGGATCTGGTTTCCGCCGTTCTGGACCTGACCGACGGCCTCGGCGTGGAAGCGGCGATCGACGTCACCGGTAGCCCGGCGTCGCTAAACGCTTCCCTGAAGAGCGTGATGGCCGGAGGACGTCTGGTCTCGGTGGGACTTCCCGGCGAGCCGGTCACCATGGACATGACCGAGGATCTGTTCTACCGGCAGATTCGTCTCTCAGGCATCTGCGGCAGACGGATCTGGGAGACTTGGGACGACTTTACAAAGGTGATGAAGGATCCGATTTATGACATGGATCAGGTCATCGGCGGAAAGTTCAGGCTCGAGGATTTTGAAGAGGGTTTTGCCAGAATGCGCAGCGGCGCACCCGGAAAGATGTTTCTCTATCCCTGAACGGAAAGCGGACTCAGGATTCCTCGTCCAGCAGAAGGGAGAGTATCTCTTCCTTCCGGATCCCGCCGAACAGGGCAGGAAGATCAAAACGATCCAGAATCTCCGTGAGGCTCTCCGCATCCCTGCGGGTGCCCCGCAGGGCGTCGGTCAGGCCGTCCAGGGGAGCAGTGGCCATGAAGTCGCCGTAAAAGGAAATATCTTCGATCCGGCCTGTGTGGATATTCATATACAATTCCAGACTGCCGCCGGGGAAGCGCCGCCGACTGTGATAACGCCAGTCCGGACTGCGGCCGTAGGTCCAGTCCCAGTTGCGGTATTTTTCATCAGCCAGCATGCGGATCTCCTGCAGCTCGTCGGGGGAGAGGGTTTCCCGGATGAGACCGTCTTGGGTCAACTCCCGCAGGAGAAGATCCCAAAACTGAGGGAGGTCGATCCCTACCGGGAGGAAATCGCGGAGATTCCCGACGCGGGAGCGGACGGATTTGGCGCTCTTCGAAGTAAACTTGGCGGGGTCAACCCGCAGGGCACCGGCGATCATGGCCGGGTCCGAGTCGAAGAGCAGGGTACCGTGATGAAGGATTCTCCCGCCTGCAATCCGCTGGGCAACACCGGAGATTTTTTTCCCGTCGACCAGAATGTCATTGCGCCCACTGGTGGAAGCCTGAACACCCAGAGAGGCCAGCGCCCGGCAGACCGGTTCCGTAAAGCGGCCGATAGTCAGCTCTTCCGCATTCCCGACATCTTCGATGAAAGAATAATTCAGATTTCCGAGATCATGATACACGGCACCGCCGCCCGTCATGCGGCGTACAACAGTGATGTTGTGCTCTTCCACGAAGGAAGCATTGATCTCCTCAGCGGTATTTTGATTCAGACCAATGACGACAGTGTTGGCATTCTGCCAGAGCATCAGCCAGTCGCCCTCCCGCCTGTGCTCCAGAACATATTGCTCGAGGGCAAGATTATAGCAGGGATCGGTCGATCCCGTCTCAAGATAGTGAATGGACATGAAGAAAACTTCCTTCCATGTGGATGTAAAGGACAGACCAGAATGAAGACAAGACGAATTTTAATGAGTGCGCTGGGCGTGATCATATGCGGAATCAGTGTAGGAATGTTCAAGTATGCCTCGTTGGGAGTGGATCCTTTCCAATCATTGATGAGCGGACTGGATGCAGTGATACCGATACGGTTCGGGACACTTTATGTCATCGTGAATCTTCTGCTTTTGACGTTTGCCCTGATATTTGATCGCCGAAAAATCGGTTTGGCAACAATGATCAACCTGTTTCTGCTTGGTTATATTGCCGAGTTTTCACAGGGAGTATGTCGTTCCCTCTTTCCGGACAGCGGTATTGTCGGAAGATTTCTCCTTCTGCTGATCGCAATTGTGATCATGTGCCTTGCTTCTGCGTTTTACTTTACCGCAGATCTTGGTGTCTCAACATATGACGCGGTATCTTTGATATGGTCCGAAAAACAAAAGCGTATTCCGTTTCAATACTGCCGAATCATCTGTGACCTGATCTGTGTATGCCTGGGGGTTGTACTATGCCGAATCGGAGACGTCAATGTTTTCGGAGAGGTGAACATAGGGACAATCATTACAGCTTTCTTTATGGGACCTTTGATTGCTTTCTTTAACCGAAAAGTCGCAAAACCGTTTCTGAATTGGAATAGTAAACCCAGATCGTAGGAAGAACAATGCCTGCAAAAACCACAGTCCGGGAATCCTTTGGAGATCTCAGAGCGGCTATCTGAATAAATAAACTACCGGGGAAAAGTCACAAGCTTCCGACCTCGACCTCATAGCCGTTGGGCGCAAGGTAATCCCTCTGCCGGACGTTATTGTACAGCAATGCACGGAATTCTTCAAGCAGATAAGAATCATGGGCAGGGGAGAAATCTCCTGCCTCCTTGTTCCTATAGGGGTTAAAAGCATCTGATGCTATGGTTAAGAAAACAGTTCAATATGTATTAAATTAGCTAAAACAGATGAGGAGTTGCGCGGGAAAGGATAGACTCAATCAGGTCCAGATCAGAAAAATAGAGGAAAGCAGTCTCAATACGCGAAACTAGAGTTAAGCCGGTGCTTTCCTGGGACAGCAGCCTCAAGGGTCTGTTCTTCACTTAAAATGACAAGTTGCTGCAGTCGAAAAAGCGCGTTTTTATCTGTGATTCAGATGTATATACTTGCTAAAACCTGCCTTGTTATGATAGAATAAGCTTGAATTTATAACAAGAAGCGGGCACTCATGAGTTAAATCGATGATTTTCAGACAGACGCCGGTTTGCTTTTCCTTACAAGCACTGCGGCACAAAAAAGAAGGATGTGATCTCTTTGTTCAGTAAACTGTTCCCCAGCGACGAGCAGCTCTGGAATCGAAAAGAAACGTTTGAAAGCCGAATCATAGCCTACACA
>CAZMXF010000225.1:0-4648 GCA_964570015.1 uncultured Oscillospiraceae bacterium
CGTGGCGGCCGCCGGCGCGGTGGCCTTCTGGCAGCTGGGGAGAAGCCGGTCGTAAGCTGCCGGCATAGCGCGGGAAGGCAGCCCCCGATTTTGCATTCGGAAGTGTAAACCTTGCCCCTCACAAATTGAAATACACATAACACAGGCACAGCACCGTTCCCGCTTTTCGGGAGAAAAGTGCTGTGCCTGTGCTGTCCATAGAAAAAGAAATCAGGGCACATCCGCCGTCCATTGGCAGACGGAATAGAGAAAGTCTTCCGCTTCCCGGACCACCGTCTCAAAGTGAACCATGTCGGTGTCCTCGGTGGGGATCTCCCGCAGGGCTTTTGTCCCGGTGAGACCCTCCCCGGTGAGCTTGAGATAGCTCTCCTTCCGGGTCCAGAGCCGGGTGAAGCAAAGCTCCGGAGAAGCAGCCTGTTCGATCGATATACGCTCCCGGTCGCTGAAGACCGAGAGAAGATGCTCCGGGCGGCGGCGGATCATCTCGATGTCTGCACCCACAGGATGTTGGTCCAGGGCGCAGAGCACGGCATTGCCGCTGTGGCTCAGGCTGAAATGCAGGTCCGGGCAGCCGCGGAGCACGGGCTTTCCGTGACTTAAAAAATCGAACAACGGCGCACTCTCCGAACCGTACTCCCGGGAAAGGCCCTCCCAGAGCAGCATATAGGCCCGGACGCAGCGTTTGCGATCATTGAGAAAGCGGTAGGTCATGGCCTTTTCATAACGCTGCGGCGGAAGCCGCTTCAAATCGGCTTCATATGCTTCGTCCGTGTAGGACGAGAGGTCCGGTTCCAGCAAAAGGGTCATGGAGTCCTCCCTGATCGTTGATATCCGGATTATAGCACCGGATTGGATGCAGCGTAAAGAGGAAACGAAACCGGCAGCTCCGCCCGACATGAAAAAACAACTGTAAAAAAGCTTCGATTCATTGACAAATCAACCGGAGCAGGTGATCATTCTCTACTTAGTTAATAGAAACTAATTTTAATTAATGAGGCAGAATTCGGAGCACAGACAAACAGATATGTTTATTGAAATTCACGGAATCAAAAAGGCCTTCGGAGAGGGAGACAGCCGTGTCCAGGTGCTGAAAGGGATCGATCTTTCTTTGGACCAGGGGGAGTTTTGCGTGCTGCTGGGGCCTTCCGGCTCCGGCAAGTCCACCCTTCTTAACATCATCGGCGGGATTGACACTGCAGACAGCGGGGACATCTGCATCGACGGAGAACACCGCAGTTCCATGAGGGAAAAGCAGCTGACCCGCTACCGTCGCAAACACCTCGGCTACATCTTCCAGATGTATAACCTGATCCCGAATCTGACGGTACGGGAGAACATCGAAGTCGGAGCCTATCTGAGTGACAAACCCCTGAAAGTGGATGAGCTGATGAAGACGCTGGGGCTCTACGAGCACCGGGACAAGCTGCCCAACCAGCTCTCCGGCGGCCAGCAGCAGCGCTGCTCCATCGGCCGTGCAATTGTGAAAAATCCGGATATCCTGCTCTGTGACGAGCCCACAGGTGCTCTGGATTACAACACCTCCAAGGAAATCCTCAAGCTCATCGAGACAGTGAACCGGAAGTACGGCAACACCGTCATCATGGTGACACACAACGGAGAGATCCGGCATATGGCAGACCGGGTGGTACGTCTGCGGGACGGTATGATCTGGGACAACATCCTGAATGAAAACAAACTCCCCGCCGAGGCACTCGAGTGGTGAGGGCGGGGAAATGAGAAATCCTCTGCGAAGGCGCCTGCTGCGCGAGCTGAAGGAAGAGGCGGGGAAATACACCGTGATCTTCCTGCTGATGATCCTGTCCATCGGGTTTATCTCGGGTTTCCTGGTGGCGGACAACAGCATGATCACAGCCTACAACAACAGCTTTAAGGACTATAACATCGAGGACGGCCACTTCGAGACACAGAAGGAAATGAACCGCGCCCAACGCAAGGCGGTCAGCGCGCTGGGGATCGAGATCCATGACCTCTATTATGTGGACGAGCTGCTGCACAACGATTCAACGATGCGTCTTTTTGCCAAGCGGACGGAAGTCAACCACGTCTGCCTGATGAAAGGGCGAATGCCGGAGATGGCGGGCGAGATCGCCATCGACCGGATGTATGCCGACAACAACGGTCTCAGCATCGGCGACACCCTGGAGAGCGATCTGCACCGCTGGACGATTACGGGCCTGGTTGCGCTGTCAGATTACAGTACACTCTTTTCCGACAACAGCGATTCGATGTTCGACTCCATCAAGTTCGGTGTGGCAATAATCTCACCGGAAGAATTTGAAAGCTGCAGCAGGGAGCAGATGCATTTTGTCTATGCCTGGAAGTATCAGACGCCCCCGGAGAATGACGAGGAAGCCAGCGACATGTCCGAGGATCTGATGAAGCAGCTGGCACGGGAGATCAAGCTCAGGGATTTTGTGCCGCGCCATCTGAACCAGGCCATCATGTTCACCGGAGACGACATGGGCAGCGACCGGGTCATGATGATGATCCTGCTGTACATTATCATCGTGATCATGGCTTTCGTCATGGCAATCACGATCACCAACACCATTGCAAAAGAGGCCGGCGTCATCGGTACGCTGCGTGCTTCCGGCTATACCCGGGGAGAACTCGTCCGGCACTACATGGCAATGCCGCTGCTGGTGACGGTCATCAGCGCCGTTATCGGGAACATCCTGGGCTATACGGTGTTCAAGGACATCGCGGCAGCATTGTACTACAACAGCTACAGCCTGCCCACTTATGTGACGCTGTGGAATGCAGACGCCTTCCTGCTGACGACGGTGGTTCCGCTGCTGCTGATGGCAGCGGTAAACTGGCTGATTCTGCAGCGCAGCCTCCGCCTTTCGCCTCTGCAGTTCCTCCGGAGAGAACTCAGCCGACGGAAAAACAGGCGTGCCTTCCGGCTGAGCCCGCATATCCGTTTCTTCGCACGGTTTCGGATCAGGGTGCTGTTTCAGAACATGAGCAATTATCTGCTGCTTCTGGTGGGGATCCTGTTTTCCAATTTTCTGCTGATGTTCGGGCTGCTGTTTCCGGCCGTGCTGGATCATTACTCAGCCCATATCTCGGACAATCTGCTCTGCAAGTATCAGTACCTTCTGACGATCCCGCTGGACGCGCTGGACGAAGAGCACAAGCTGCGCAGCCTCATCGCGATGATGGAGTTTGCCGACGGGGTGGAGACCGAAAACGAGGATGCCGAAAAGTTCAGCATCTTTACCCTGAAAACGACGGATAAGCGGTACATGATCGAAAACGTGATGCTTTACGGCGTCGAGCCGGACAGCCGGTATATCCGCCTGCGGGACGGCGTGAGCATCTCCTCTGCTTTCGCGGACAAGGACGAGATCACACCCGGTGACACGGTGACCCTGAAGGAAGCCTATGGGAACGAAATCTATTCCTTTTGTGCCGACCAGGTGTATCCCTACGACGGGGCGCTCGCGATCTTCATGGACCGGGCGGAGCTCAACGGCATCATGGGAGAAGACCCGGATTATTTCTGCGGTTATCTCTCGGACACGGAAATCACCGACATTGACGAAAAGTACATCGGCTCGGTGATCACGCTGGAGGATCTGACGAAGATTTCGCGGCAGCTGGACGTTTCCATGGGCGGTATGATGGTCATGGTAGACGGCTTTGCGATGATCATCTTCATGATCCTGATTTACCTGCTCAGCAAGATCGTGATCGAGAAGAACGCTCAGGCGATCTCCATGACCAAGATCCTCGGGTATTCGGGGCGGGAGATCAGCCGCCTGTATATCCTGCCGACGACGCTTGCGGTCATCGTGTTTCTGCTGATCAGCCTTCCGGCGGTGGAATACGGGATGCGGCGGATCTTTCGATTCTACATGGTGACCAGTATCGCCGGATGGATCCCGTATTATCTGGACCCAAATATTTTTGCGGAGATGTTTCTGCTGGGGCTTGGGACCTATGCGCTTGTCGCCCTGCTGGAGAACCGGCGGCTGCGGCGTGTCCCGATGGACCTGGCGTTGAAGAATGTGGAATGAAGTCCGAGACCGAAAGGAGGACTGACGGAATGAAAAACAGACGGAAAGCCGCACTATGTGCGCTTCTTTGCTGTGCGCTTCTAATAGGCTGCAGCCCGCTGAAAACCCTGCCGGACCCGGAGCCGGAGGTGACGGCGGCGCCGAGTCCGTCCCCCGCAGCGACTCCGAGACCGGTACCGGACGAAGCGCCCCCCGGGACAGAGGGGGAGCAGAAAGAAAAGACAGACAAAGACAAGGAAGAAACGGTCTATATCAAAGCCGGAGCAGACGGCAAAGCCCGGGAGGTGACGGTGGAAACCGTGCTGCGCTGCCGCGGAACGGATGGGACCATCGTCGACCGCACGAGGCTCACCGACATCAAGAACACCGAGGGCGACGAGGACTTCCGTCCGGGCAGAAACGGCAGCCTGACCTGGGAGAACCACGGCGAGGACATTCACTATGAGGGAAAAAGCCGTGACCCGCTCCCGGTCGGGGTGAAGATCCGCTACACGCTGAACGGCAGGCCCATCAAACCCGAGGACCTTGCCGGAAAAAGCGGACACCTGACGATTCGCTTCGACTACGAGAATCGGACACAGGAAACACGGGAAGTTTCAATCTAC
>CAZMXF010000226.1:0-4637 GCA_964570015.1 uncultured Oscillospiraceae bacterium
TCAATGCCTTCCGGCAGTATCAGCCGAAGTTTGTCGAGGTTCCGACGGATGAAAATGGCATGATCATGGAAGAACTGGACCGTATCCTTGCCACCACGGAGAGTGTCAAGTTCATCTATATCATCCCCGATTTCCAGAACCCGAGCGGACGCACCTGGCCGCTGGAGCGCAGAAAGCAGTTCATGGATATCATCAACAAGTATGAGATTCCCGCCATTGAGGACAACCCCTATGGAGACCTCCGGTTCAAGGGCGAGTACCTCCCGGCGCTTAAGAGCATGGATCCGAAGGAACTGATCATGTACTTCGGCACCTTCTCCAAGATCCTCTCTCCCGGCATGCGTATCGGCTGGATCGCTGCCAGCGAGCAGATCATCGGAAAGGTTAACCTGATTGCCCAGGCCGCAGTTCTGCAGACGGCCACCATCAATGCCATGGCGATTTCGAAGTATCTGGAAATGTTCGACATTGAAGCCCATGTGGCGAAAATCCTCCCGGTGTACAAGCATCGCTGTGAGCTGATGATCAATACCATGCGTGAGACCTTCCCGGAGGAATGCAAGTTCACCGATCCGGATGGCGGCCTGTTCACCTGGTGCGAATTGCCGGATTATATCAACACCCGCGACATTGCGCCTGTTGCCCTGGAGAGGAAGGTTGCGTTTGTCCCCGGTGACGGCTTCTATCCCTCCGGCGCAGTGAAGAACTGCATGCGGCTCAATTATTCCAATGCGACGGACGAGCGCCTGGTTGAAGGTGTCAATCGTTTGGCAGAGGTCATCAAGGGAGCGATGAAATGAGTCTTGAGCCCGGACTGAAGGGCAGCGCGGAAACCGTCGTTGTCCATGAGAACACCGCTGCCGCGGTTGGGAGCGGGGCACTGGAGGTTTTTGCCACTCCGTCGATGATCGGCCTGATGGAGAAAGCGGCGATGGACGCCGTTATGCCGTATCTGGCCGAAGGGGAGAGCACTGTTGGGACGGAGATTCATGTGACCCATGACGCGGCGCTGCCGCTTGGTTTCCCGGTGACGGCGGAAGCCGAACTGGTCGAGGTGGACCGGCGAAGGCTGAGTTTTCGCGTTCTGGCCCGTTCGGGCGAGGAGATCATCGGACAGGGGACGCACACGCGGTTCATTGTGTCACAGGAACGCTTCATGCAGAAAGTGGAAGCAAAGAAACAGCAGCAGTAAAAAACAAATAAGCCTGAGCCCACCGGTAACCCCGGTGGGCTGGTAATTGGATCGTGAAGGAAAACGGAAGGTCGCTTATGAAAACAGTTAAGAAAAGAAAGATATCGTGGAAACAGCCGCTTGCCCTGCTTCTTTGTTTCCTCCTGGTGACAGGGTTCGGATGGACCGGCGTTTTTGCAGAGAGTGCAGCTGCGCTTGATATTCCGGAACCACCGGAAAGCGACCTTCTGGCGGATGTGGAGAATTCGGAAGTCTGGGACGGATTGTTCGCAGATTTGAACCTCAGCGGAGATTGGGCCAGAGACCTGCTCACCGTTGCAAAGAGTCAGATGGGATATACGGAGAGCATCCGGAACTTTAAGGCGGTATACAACGAAGAAAGAAACGCCTATGATCTGTACGGATGGAACCGCTTCGGCGCATGGTACGGCGAACCCTACGGGGAGTGGGATGCAATGTTCGTTTCCTTCTGTCTGTTCTATGCCAGAGTCCCAAGTGATGAACTCCCCTATGACAGCGAGTCGGCCAGATGGGCGGACACCCTGACCGGCAGGGGACTATTTCATGAAAAAGCAGGATACACTGCTCATCCCGGGGAACTGATCTTCTTCGACAGGAATGGAGATGGACGGGCAGATCATGTCGGCATCGTTTATGAGCTAAACCGGGAGAGAGGTACGGTTACTGCCTTGGAAGGGGGGCGTTCCGGACGGGTAGATACTTATAAATATGCCCTGGATGCAGCTTCTATCTTGGGCTATGTTTCTCTTTCGAAAAATCGAGACAGTCAGCCGGATACGGTACAGCAGACGGATGGGGAGAGCACGGAAAAACCAGTTCAGACACCTGCGCAGGCAAACAGCGGGACCCCTGCCGGGCAGCCCGGGCAAACGGCCAAACAGGATGACGAAGAATTTGTCCTGGTAGCGGGCTTCGCAGGACATGAGAGCGGCATTACGGTATATATAGAATGCGGAAAAGGATCAGTTCCGCCGGACACGATGATGACACTGAGCCCCATCAACGGGAATATGATCAAAACCCTGGTAAACAGTGCTGTGGACGGGGAGGTTCTGGAGACACGTGCGATCCATGTCCTCCTTCATGACCCGCAGGGAGGGACTGTAACACCGCAGAAGCCGATCCGGTTCAGGCTGTATCCCTCTTCCTGGAATTATACTTCAGACCGGCTCGTCGTGCTGCAGATCCTGGATGACAACACCGTGACCGAGGTGGCGAGCTCCAATGACTTCCGCGCGATTGCCAACAGTGGGATTCCCTTTGAAGCGCAGGCCAACGGAATCTATGTTATTGTGAACGTGGCCTGAGTATCATTCAAAACCAAACAAAAAACAGCAGCTGCGTCAGGAGCCTTCTCCGATGGCAGTTGCTGTTTTTCATGACGGTTTATCTCTTCTCTCCTCCGGAAACGGAGAGAAGTATCATTGAATGATGTGAAAGACCGATTTCGTATCAGGACAGATTTCCGGTTGCGTACATCACGGCCGTGATCGCGACGACCGGCGCGGTCTCACAGCGGAGAATCCGATCACCCATGGAGCAGAGATGCATCCCGGCGAGTCGGGCGAGATCCGCTTCAAAGGGCTCAAAGCCGCCCTCCGGCCCGGTCAGAATCGAGACGCTGGACGCTGTCTTATGCGCTTCCAGAACGGAATTCAGCGCCTCCCGCTCCCCGGTCTCATACATGAACAGGGGCAGATCGTGATGAACCGCGGTATTCAATACTTCACCGTAATCCGGAGCCCAGGTGACCTGGGGAATGATGCCGCGTCCGGACTGCTTGGCGGCTTCCTCGCTGATGCGGTTCCACCTCTCGAGCTTTTTGTACGGATCGTCAGGCTTCGCGACACAGCGCGCGGAACGGAAGAAGACGATCCCGTGAGCACCGGCTTCCACGGATTTCTGGATGATATAATCTACCCGGTCGCCCTTCGGCAGACCGCACAGAACAGTGACCTGCACAGACGGCTCGCCCTTGCAGGGAACCACCTCAACGACTTCAAATTCAGCTTCTTCCTTATCGGAACGGATGAGGCGGCACTTATAGTCCGAGCCCTGGGTATCGCAGATCGTGACATCCTCACCGGGACGGATCCTTAAGACCTGAATATGCTCTGCATCCCGGCCGCGTATGATGGCTCGGGCCCCGCCCAGAAAATTCGCACCGGCGATAAAAAAACGCGCCATTGGGCATCGCTCCTTTCCATGACGTTTATTATCGCATATTTTCCGGCCCATTGCAAGTTCCTTTCTTGACGGATTGGGTAGACTGTTCTATAATAAACTCTACATGCGCTTGCCGCAGCACCAACATTGAAACAGAAACGGAGGCATCTCTGCCATGCCCACAACATGGAACCGCAGCCCGGAAGAATTCCATAAGATCTATTTGGCCAACACCGATGCATTCTATCGGATCGGCAGTGCCAATCTGGCCCCGGAACTGGATGAATTTATGACCAAGTGTGCTCTCTCTTTATGGAGCAGAGCCGGCGGGATCGGAGAACGCCATGTTGAGATGGCGAACCAGATCTACTCCCGCGGACGCCAGCAGCCGAAGTGGCTGCTCTGGAACCTGACCAGTTCCGTATGTGAAGAAGACGTCTTCCTGCCGCCCGTGTTTTTATGGAATCTGGCGGAATCCGACGCGAAGCGCGGCACGGAAACCTCCAGAACCTTTATTCGGATGCTGACCAATATCCTGCTTTATCTTGCGGCGGTAGACGACGACGTGACCTATTCGGAAGCGGAGTTCATCACCGAGTGCACCGACCGGCTGTCCGCCATTTGCGACACCACGGGTGTGCGCAAGTCCCGTGAGGGGCTGAACCCGCTGGATTTTGTCACCAGCGGAGAGCCGAGCTTTGTAGAGAAGCACAGTGCCCAGGTTCAGACCTCCGGCGGAAGCACAAATGCACCGAAGGCGGAGGAAAAAGAACCTGAAAAGCCGAACTTCGATGAGCTGATGGAGCAGCTGGACAGCCTGGTTGGCCTCGAGACTGTGAAGAAAGAGGTCAAAAACCTTATCAACCTCGTCAAGGTCCGCAAGCTCCGCAAGGAGAACGACCTGCCTGTTCCGCCGATGAGCTTTCACATGGTCTTCCTCGGCAACCCCGGCACCGGCAAGACAACCGTCGCTCGCCTGATCAGCGGCCTGTACGCGGCCATCGGCGTCCTGAGCAAGGGACAGCTGGTTGAAGTGGATCGTTCCGGGCTTGTAGCAGGCTATGTGGGCCAGACTGCCCTTAAGACACAGGAAGTAATTCAGTCGGCGCTCGGCGGTGTGCTCTTTATCGACGAGGCCTACTCTCTCTCCTCCGGAGGAGAGAATGACTTCGGCCGTGAGGCCATCGAGACGCTGCTGAAGGCGATGGAGGACCACCGGGACGACCTGGAGGTGATTGTAGCGGGCTATACCGGACCG
>CAZMXF010000227.1:0-4632 GCA_964570015.1 uncultured Oscillospiraceae bacterium
TTTTCCGCATTTGATGCAGGAAATTGTCTGTAACCGTGCCTCTTCTGTTGGAATTTCCACTGCCCTGGATGCTGAAAAAGTTCGAGAAATCAACGATTTACCACTTGACATTATGGGGAGAGTATAAAAAATATGAGCTGAAGGTTGGAGACGCATCATCCGCGCTGACGTGGAGTTTCTATCCTATTGACGCGCACAATGTTATTGTAATTGCGAGATCATTATACGGGAAGGAATGGCATGTCAGTTGGTATCGGGACAGCGAACTATTCAGAGATATTTCCGGGAAATCAGAGAACAAGTTGATTGAATCTTTAGACATCCCATTACCACTTATTGGAAAAGATGGTAGTTTGGCTATGATTCACAGTGTCCGCGACGGTGAGCTGAAGTATACTGAAATTAACGGTGAGCGCGTGTTGGATGCCAGCAACTACCGCTTCTATGTGGATCAATGGACGGAGAATGGATTTGCCCAGGAAATACTTTTGAGCGAATCGTGGAAAGGCCCGTTTTTTGGAGGAAGGATTATCTGTTGTTCCGCAAATCCCGGAGTAACGATTCTCTACAATGGAAAAGAAACAAGGTGTCCAGCAATATCGGAAGAATCCAGAAAGCGTATTATTGATTGTGTACCACTCGCAGACGAGGTGTTTTTGATTCGAATCAATCAATCTGGCAAAGAGCGATTAATCTGCGTCGACCATGGCGCGGAGCGATATCAAGTAGAAATACCGGCTGAAGCCTATTCGATCCTTCCTGATGGGCACGGAGGCTTTTTCTGCCCTGATAGCTGGCCGACAGGGGATTATTCACCTGAGATCCTGATGCATTATAATAAAGACGGGAAAACGGATCAAACCGTATCTCTGAGCGGCGACAAGGTGGTTATCACGGTCACAGATTCATACATTGATCCGCAATCCGGTTTGTGCACGATATATGGTTCTGCTGCAGCAGCATCGAGAAAAATATATTCCGTGTTTGCTATGACGATTGACGGAGATATGAGGATTTGCGACCTTGATGTCCGGAACATTGACCCCGTATATCGTGATTACAGCCCGACAGTAAAATCTGCTCCCGATGGGGCCGCATACGTTTTTATCTGTGAATATGAAGGAAGAAAAGGGCTGAAGCCTGTTCTGATTCCTTTTTTCGAGCTGGAAAGAAGTAAAAGCAACTACGGGATTACTGTGAACTAACCTTTAAATTCACAAGATTAGTGGAAACGGATAATAGAATCATAACGCGTACAGCGTTTGGAAGAAGAAGGATTGCTATGATAAGGAAAACAGTGGCGATGATTTCCTTGGTAATCATGATGATGTCCGTATCTTCATTTGCGGAAGTCAGTCAGTATGAAATCAAGGATCGATTTACACCGACTGGTTTATACATGCTTTACGGAAATAACATGGTTTCAGAAACATGGCCTGATAGAGATGGCCGGACTGATCAGGGATGGTACGTAACCTGGTTCCAAGACAGAAAGATCTTGCGGGAAGTGGCATATGACCCTGATGGAAAATATCGGTATTATGCTGCCCCGCATAAGGACGGTACTTGCAGTATTCTGAGGATGGAACTGCCGGATGCTGCAAATATGGCGGATGAAAAGAGATATTCAAATCTGATTCTCTATGATTGGGATGAAAATGGATTATCAAATCCACGCCAGATCGCGAATAATATCAAGGATATTAGGGTTGCCTTTGGCGGCTTCGCTACCTGGAATCCAAACGCCAGAGAGATCGGAATTTTCGATGGCAGCGGAAGCAAGCTATTTATCTTACAGGATGCTGAAAGCATGCCGATTCGTCTTGCATTCGATCAGCTCGGAAATATTTGGGTAATGACAGCTGTATATGGCGAGCGATATAAGGATAGCCGATATTATCTGCGTCAAATCAGGAACGGCACTTTGCTGTGGGAGAAGAAACTGGATTGGGCTGTGAGTATTTTTCCAGATCAGCAAGGCGGATTATATACAACCGAATCACTTGGGACCGGATCATACAAAGAAGTGGGAATCACACACCTGAATGCGGATGGAAAGGAAGATATGCGAAAGACGTTGACTGTCAACAAAGTTGTCATTGGATGTACCATACGTCCAGATCCACAGAATGGACAGATTATTGTGACCGGAAGAGCTGTTGCAAACTCCAGAAAAATATACAGAGTTTACCGCATGACTCTGGATACGGACTGGAATATAAAAAGCATTGATGTTCGGAAACTGAATTATCACAACGATTACAATTTAAGCGTTCGGATGAGCCTGGACGGTATATGCTTTGTACATGCAAATGGAATCGATGAGCAGGAGCGAGGTGACATTCATCCTGTGTTAATTCCTTTTGATGAACTGGAAGCAGCTGAAAATCCTGGGATTGCCCTGCGGTAACGATATAGAAGTTTTGGCGAGCAATCAGTGTCCGCAGTTTTGATTTTCATCAGGACTATAACTTTTCTGTTATTGCTGCCCCGGCCGGAACAGTGTTTGTCTATCGTCGAAAACCTATGATGAATCCTACGTACAGCTGGTACTGGTACCCTATAGCGTGCTGACGAAGACTGATACTCACGGGCTCCGTCTGCATTGATCGAGGAGGAAACGTTCATGAAAAAGAATCTACTGGTATGTCTGATTATCCTGTTGAAAGTGTTTTGTATCTCTGCGAGTGCAGAATATAAAGCGGTTGAGACAGACCTTCATGAAGCATTTGGGTATGTGGAAGAAGATCGGTACATTAATCCTTTTCTTGGCCTCGAGATTCATTGGCCTGGTGCAGAATATAAGCTCCCCCCAAAGGATACCGAAGATAAATTGATCTCTCAGTTTGTAGATTCTGCGGATGGTATGGTGTTAATGCAGCTTAAGGATACCAAGGATAATGGATTGTATATCGCTCTATTTCAAAAAGATCAAAATGAAGAAACTGTGCCTGTTGATCAGAACAGAGATGATGACTTTAAGGCAACCTTGTTAGACAGGCAATTATTGCTTCTGAATTCGGATGAAAAAAACCTTCCGGTTTTACCCGGAAAGATTCAGCGAGCCAACATACTTGGAAATTCTGCATATTGGATCCCTGTTGACTATATGTGGTGGGGAAACAAAATGCACACCATCATGATCCAGATGGATCAGGAGAACTATAGTGTGCTCATTACTGCGCGATCATTTCAAAACATTGAATTGGATGATGTGCTTGCTGTGCTTAGTGCCTCTTCACAGTAAGAAATAAAAATTCAAGATCACGAGGAGAAAACAAGGTGAAAAAGAGACTGACGTTGAGCATGGTTTTGGTAATTGTGCTGATGCTGATCGCGGTGTCGGCAATGGCTGTTGCGCTGCTGTCGCCCAAGGAGGTGGTAGAACAGATAGCTGTTCCAATTGCACAACACAATGGGCAGTCGAATAATTCATACTCGTCATTCATATGTGAATTCGGAATACCGTAAATAAAACAGGAATTCCGAGGAAAGGGAGAGCAAAGAAGAGAATCGAGCACCGAAGCGGTTCAGATAAGCGTAAGTTGAGCATAGCAAACAAGCGTGGCCGCCGCCCAGCAAATAATATCTGGTTTTATCATAAGCCTATAATTGCGGGCAAGTATTATCGCCTTGGAACCCACATTACTTGAAAGCACAGATTTTTTGCGGAGTGCTTTCATATAGATTATTCCGGAACCGCGCCGGTTGGGAGGAAATGATGAACAAATCAAAACTGTATTTGGTTACACTGCTTTTAGTTCTATTATTTAATTTCGGAAAATGCGAGCCAATTCCTGAAATGATAATCAATCCTGACCACAATACGATAATTACAAGTAAAATGGCTGTAGATATTGCTACTCAATACCTTTATGATAATTCAGGCAAGGAAGATATTGAAAAATGGAAAGACTCTATTATCCATATCAATTATGTTCAATACAGTGATGGTGATCGAAGATGGATAGTCTCTATTTTTCAAAACGCATGGGCAAATCCTTTAAATGCCGCTATATCATTGTCTCCAGTTACGGGAGATATTATTGACGTACATATCACAAACATTGGAGATTTTAGAGATGTTATTAGTATTTGGGAAGCAGAAAACGGGAAACAAGAATTTTGGGATATTTCATTGAAGCAACTCTACTCGCTACTTTACAGAGTTCAGACAAATGAAACCTCCTATCAGGAAGGCATGATTACTACAGAAGATGTTAGCTCTATCATATCAGAGGACCTGAACATGGAAACTCTATCTTTCTCTTACTCCTTAACATTTCATCCTGACTGGCAATTATCTCAGTATTGTTGGGAAGCTTTTGTCTATTATAACGATGAATGTATTTACCTATATTATCTTGATGCATATGATGGCAAAATTCTTGATGTTATCCCCCAATCCGATGGAGTTGGGTGACAAACTAGCCCCATACATAAACTTATTCTTATCTGCCTGAGAAAGCGTGCTGGTCGTTCGGCTATATTGACCGAAGTACTGAAATGCCTTATAGTGTGCTGCCGGAGACTGATACTCACGGGTTCCGTCTGCATTGATCAAGGAGGAAACGTTCATGAAAAAGAATTTAATGGTACCGGTGAGGAAGAAATAGCTGAGCTGATCATGGA
>CAZMXF010000228.1:0-4628 GCA_964570015.1 uncultured Oscillospiraceae bacterium
TCAACAGTACCTTTTCCAAGGCGGACATCCTGAACGAAGCGCTGAACAATGCCCGTGTGGAAGATGTGGGCCTGTATGTGCCGAAGATCCTGGAAGTCACCACCATCGACGGCAAGTGGGCCATCGTGTCCGAATTTATCGAGGGAACCACACTGAGCCACCTCATGCGCGACAACCCGGAGAAAAAGGACGAGTATCTGGACCTGCTGGTGGAGACGCAGATGCAGATCCACTCCAAGCGCAGCCCGCTTCTGAGCCGGCTGAAGGACAAGATGAACCGCAAGATCCTCGCCGCCGACCTGGATCCCGTGACACGCTACGAGCTGTTGATCCGCCTGGAAGGGCTGCCCACGCATGACAAGCTCTGCCACGGCGACTTCTGCCCGTCGAACGTGCTGCTGACGCCGGACGGAAAGCCCTATATCATCGACTGGGCCCATGCGACGCAGGGCAACGCATCCGCGGATGTCGCCCGCACCTATCTGACCTTCCACCTGTCTGGAGACGCGGCGACCGCAGAGAAGTACCTGAACCTCTTCTGTGACAAGAGCGGCACCGACAAGCGTTACGTCCAGAAGTGGATGCCCATCGTGGCGGCTTCCCAGTCCGTCAAGGGGAATCTGGAGGAGCGGGACTTCCTGCTCAGCTGGACAAACGTGGCCGACTACGAATAAGCACCGGCCGGGAAGGCAGAAACGCCTCCGGGCAGAACAGGCAAATCAAAAACAAAAGGACGGGAATCCGGTATACATCCGGGTTCCCGTCCTTTTCGACGGTCTAAGAACAAAAATCAGGGAAATTCGGTCAGCACCAGGTGCCCGGGTCAGCGAAGGCGGGTGCCGCAGTATTCGCAGACTTTGCCGGTGCCGGTGGCGCCGCAGCCGGGACAGACTCTGGGTGCATAGGAAGAGGCGGCTTTCTTCTTCTCGGCGGCCTCAATCGCCTGGTTTTCGCTGTCCTGCAGGAAGAGCGCTGCCTGTTCCTGCCGTGCCTTGACCCAGGGAAGCACGGCCCAGAGGATCAGCGCGCCGCCGAAAATGATACAGATAAAAAAGTAGGCCCAGTCCCAGTCGCCCGACGTATCGCAGGAAACAGCCAGAAACAGGGCACCGAACAGGAGCTTCAGCACCATGCCGACGACCGTCTGACGCATCCCGATGCGGATGCCGCGCACAGGCCCTTCAACGCGCCGGCCGCAGCGGCGGCAGGTGTAAAGCCTGGTGTTGCCGTTATAATACCCGCCGCGAAACGTGTCAAACTGGTTTCCGCAGACGTGGCAGGTGACGATGTGCTTCTGTGCCAAGGTGAAGACCCTTCTTTCCGAGATCATGCAGTCGTAATATCCCATACGATTTCTTCTATCATAATCGATGCGGCGGAAAATAGCAAGAACGGGATGTGAAAACCGAAACGGGAATCTTCCTGAACGGGTATGCCGAAAGAGCTGAAAACACATTGACTTTTTCCCTGCGGCCCTTTACAATGTGACCGTAACATCATCGCGTATATCGTCTATAAAACGAGAAAGGGAGAACCCCGTTATGACTGCGAAGAAGCTGAAACCGATCACTAACAAGCTGCTGTGGATTTTTGCCATCGGACAGTTCGGATGGAGCCTGCTGTCTGGCATCGTGTCCAACTGGATGGTTTATTATTACACTGGCAGCCCGGATGCACAGAATCCGAACACCGGCATCTTCGCCTCCGGCATTACCCAGAACCCGATTCTCTTCAAGCTGACGCTGTTCGGCCTGGTGCTGGCGGTGGGTCGAATCTTCGACGCGATCACGGACCCCCTGATCGCCGGCTGGTCGGACAGGAGCAACTACAAGGGCGGCCGCCGCATTCCCTTTATGCGTGCGGTGGCGATTCCGTTTGCACTGGTGACCATCGGCCTCTTCACCGTCCCCCAGACGGCGAACATCGTGGTGAACGATGCGCTGCTGTTTGTGCTGCTGCTCCTGTTTTATCTGGTGATGACCATCTTCTGCACGCCGTATAACGCGCTGATTGCAGAGCTGGGCGATACCCAGCAGCACCGGATCAACGTCTCCACCTTCATCTCCTTTACCTTCATCGCCGGCCAGAGCATCTCTTTCATGCTGCCGAATGTGGCGGGCATGCTGCAGGGCGCAGTCGGCCAGGCCGGTTCCGTCCGCCTCGCGGTGGCGATCATGTCGACGGTTGCCTGTATTGCGATGCTCATTCCGTCCATCTACATCAAGGAGCGGGATTATATTGACTCCAAACCCAGCGAGACGAAGGCCTTCCGCTCCCTGCTCAAGACCTTCTCGAACGGGCAGTTCCGCCGCTTTGTCTACAGCGACGTGATCTACTTCTTCGCTCTGACACTCTTCCAGACGGGTCTGGCCTTCTATGAGACAAAGCTTATGGAGATCGAGGACACCTGGACCTTTGTCCTGACGGCGACGATGACCTTCATCAGCGTACTGCTGTACCCGGCGGTTAACAAGCTGGCGCCTAAACTCGGAAAGAAAAAGCTGATCATCACCGGCTTTTTCACATACTCACTGGTTTTCCTGATCACCTCGGTCTGCGGAAAAGGCCTGTACTGGGGCTTCATCGTAGCCGTATGCGCGTCGGTGCCGATGGCGATTCTGGGCATCCTGCCGCAGGCCTGTGTGGCCGACGTCGCCGAACTCAACCGCCTGGAGACCGGAGAGGACCGCAGCGGCATGTTCTTTGCGGCGCGCACCTTCGCCTTTAAGATGGGCCAGGCCCTGGCGATGGTGGTGTTCACGTCGATGACGGTGGCCAAGACGGCAGCCAGTTACCGCAGCACCGCGGTGGTGGCGACCGTTACCTGCCTGATCGGCGCGGGACTCTTCTTCCTGTATAACGAAAAAATGATCCTCGGGCGCATCGAGGAGCTGAAGAAGGACCGGTAAGGGGAAACCGAAAGCCAAGGGCCGAAACAGAATACCATCAGATATGAGAAAGCCCCCTCTGAACGAAAAAACGTTCAAAGGGGGCTTTACCGATCCCGCCGGAAGACGGGATAATCAGATCAATTAGACGCTTTCATACTCCTTGACGATCTCGGCTTCGGGTTCTTTCGTCAGGAGGCTTACCACGACGATCATGATGCATCCGACGATAAAGGCGGGAAGCAGTTCATACAGGTCCCAGGCACCGCCGAGGGGGCGTACGCCAAACTTCCAGACGAAGATCATGATCGCACCGGAAAGCATGCCGGCGATGGCGCCGTACTTGTTGCAGCGCTTCCAGAACAGGGAGAAGAGAACGATCGGGCCGAAGGTTGCGCCGAAGCCGGCCCAGGCGAAGGAGACGACGCGGAAGATGGAGCTGTTGGGGTTCAGGGCGAAGAACACGGCAACGATAGCAATGCAGATAACACCCACACGCGCAATCAGAAGGCTCTTCTTGTCATCCAACTTCAGCCCGCAAACATCCTGCAGCAGGTTCTGTGTGATACCGGAGGCGGCAGCCAGCAACTGGACATCTGCGGTGGACATCGTAGCGGAGAGAATGCCGGCCAGGATGATGCCGGCGATGATGGCAAAGAAGACATTCTTCTGGCTCATGACGGCAGAGACCCGGACCAGAACGGACTCTGCTTCCGAGCTGGTGGCGAAGCCGTCTATAACGCCGGCGTTTACAAGAGCGTAACCGACGATGCCGATGATGACGGCGACGCCGAGGGAGATGACAACCCAGGAGGCGGCGATTCGGCGGCTGAGGGTGATGTTCTTCTCATCTTTGGCTGCCATGAAATGGATCAGGATGTGGGGCATGCCAAAGTAGCCGAAGCCCCAGGACAGGGTGGAGAAGATCGCAAGGAAGCCGAATTTGCCGGGGGCGTCTGCGAGGATGTTCGTGTTGGCGGTGAAGCTCAGATAACCGGGGACGGTCTTCGCATTTTCCATCACGGCATCCCAGCCGCCGACAGCGCTGATACCGAAGATCAGGACCACGACCAGCGCAAAGGTCATGACCAGGCTCTGGATCAGGCTTGTAATGGAAGCTGCCATAAAACCGCCCATCGTGCAGTAGGCAACAATGACGATGGCAGAGATGATCATCGTGGGAACATAGTCCCAGCCGAACATGGTGTTGAAGAGCTTGCCGCATGCCACAAAGCCGGATGCGGTATAGGGAACAAAGAAGACGATGATCACCAGAGAGCCGATAATCTCAATGAGCTTGGTGTTATCCCGGAAACGCTTCGCAAGAAAGTCCGGAACGGTGATGGCGTCCAGCTTTGCGGAATAGATGCGGAGTCTGCGGGCAACAAAAAGCCAGTTGAGGTAAGTGCCGGCGGCGAGGCCGATGGCGGTCCAGCCCGCTTCGGCGACGCCGCAGAAGAGTGCCAGGCCGGGAACACCCATCAGCAGATAGGCGCTCATGTCCGAGGCTTCGGTGCTCATGGCCGCAACAAACGGGCCGAGCTTACGTCCGCCGAGGTAAAAGTCGGAACTGGTGTTGGTGCCTTTGGAGTGCCGATACCCGATCAGAATCATGCCGACCAGGTAAACGACAATGGCGAGAATGACGAAAATGCTGGATGAAGACATAAGAAAAACCTCTCTTTTCTTTGCGATAAACGCAATTATAGTCGAAATTGAAAAACCGACAAGAGGACTTGA
>CAZMXF010000229.1:0-4620 GCA_964570015.1 uncultured Oscillospiraceae bacterium
GTAATAGGCTGACCATCTGAGTATTTAGGCAATCCGGAAACTGTCATTTTCCAATGGTTATTCGCATTGAGTTCGACTGTTTGCCCATTACTGAGCGTCATAACCAACTTATCAGGTCTCTTACCATCCTGATCTTCATTATCATCCCATTCTTTAACTACCGTTACGTTTACAGTGGTCTTCTCGTTTGTAATTGTGGTGTTGGAAGAGGTTATTGCGGATCCCGATCTCAGAGTTGTTCTATCTGTAGAACCGGTAATGCTCGTGACAACCAAATCTCCGTCTTCGTTATAATCGACGGTGATCGTTACTGTCTCTGCAGCACCGTATTCAATGTTGTTTGTTCCAACCGTACCGGAAACAGGATCTGGTAAATGACCGTCCTCGTCGGCTACTCTGGGATCTGTATCATACTCTTGAATCAGGTATGAATAGGTTCCGGGTGCAGTAAAGCGAATCTGACCAAAACTGTATGATCTGTCAGCCGTACCAGATTCAGAAGAAAGGTACATAACATCTCTTCCGGATCCTGACTGTGACGGAATCGGCGCTCCATTAAGAGCAGTTAATTTGAAGTAATATCTCTCACCACTCCATTCGTAGCCTTCAAGATGCTTTGTGACATAAATCTGTGCATCAACGACCTTTGCTAATCTGTTAGTGAATTGATTGTAATATCTTGTATCACCATAAGTGATATCTCCTTCAATCTTATTCCCCTCAGGATTGGTCACGACATGACTTCCTGTCTCATTGCTATTCTTGTATGCTATCTGCGAAACAGAATAACCTTGATCTGCAAGATTGCTGCCCATGGTGATCGGTGCCTGCGCACTGTTATCATAGTTACTTGCAGATGGTCTGTAGTAGTTAGCATACAGTTCCTGAATAGTATAATGTGTACCCATCGGCAGGCTTGTGAAACGGTATACCTGATCTTGTGCTAACGTGATGTCGTAGCAAATCTCATCGACAGTACCGTCTTCGTTGAGCTTCATATATTTGGTCTGAATGGTACTATTCCTTGATATCCAATAACGGAATACTTCCCTGCCATGGAATCTTTCGTAATCCGAATCTAATGCTACTCCTTCTTCCTGATAACCGTAGATTAGTACCGGTTCATTTTGGCCTGTTGTATACTCGAAGAAGTTGTATCCATCGACGCCCTTTATATCATCTAAAGTAGTTCCTTCCGGGAACTTCAACGTAACCCTGAATGTAAATGACTCAGCATTAATCTGGGCATTGCTCAAGTTAGAGTTGCCTTTATCAACGATCTTTGTAATATCAAGTTCACTCGTCTTATAGTTTGTACCTTTGAGAGCCGCACCTGATTCGGAGGAAGATATATAATAATCGTGGGTCTCTAAAACTTTTCCTTCATCATCGAATGAAACTGGTATGGTGTATATTTTTGCACCACTCGGTGCGGGGTTGTGTTCATCAATGAGGACAAGATAAACCAATTGCCCGTTCAACTCGGAAGTTGGGTCTGTCAGGACCATGGGACGCACGGTTTGAGAAATAAACTCAAAATGATAATCCCAGTTTTCATCTGCAGATGCATAGACAGCATCAAACTCTTCAAGTGTGTACTCATGGCCCATTTCATATACTTCTGCCTGCAATACACCTCCAACATTCTTAAACGCAACAATACCCGGAGCAATGTTTATGGAATTCGTCCATGCGGGAATAGATGTACCATCTACTGTACGATTTGTGTTTACAATGTCAATTTCTTTAGCGTTTTCCGTAGTACTCGCAAACTGACCATTGTTTTGATAATACAGACCATCTACCAAAAGTCTGAATTTGATAGAAACAGGTTTATGACCTGTGTTGTCTATCGAGTCAGCCCAAACCTTTTCAACCGTCATTCTTTCCGGGACAAGAGCCATCGGATCAACTGTATTGAATGGTATTGTGTATTCTTCCTCTGATAATGAAACACCATCGTTTGTTTTCTTTGCTTCTCTGTATGTGGTATGTGGACTCTTATCATTGGTTGCTAAAGCGTAATTACCACCACCAAGATCGATGATCTGAGCCCGTTCTGCATCAGAAAGACTTGAATAGGTAACTGTACCATTCTTCAAGTTGGCAAGCAAATCGTATGCTGCCTGGCTTGGCCATACCTTAAATCTAACCCTGTATGTGGCACCGGATTCAGGCACAAAATTGGGTCCCATGTTCCAGTTAACAGAACCATTTTCATAGCTTGCGGGCAAGCAATTTTCAGATGCAGGATCCCAGGGCTGGAATGCTGACTCTGCGGGAGTATAGGTTGCAAGGAAGGCATCTTTTTCTTCCTTAGTCATGCTACTCCAACCTGCAGGTGCGGGAGCTTTAAAATACTCGAAATTACCATCTACTTCAACGAGAGCGCTCTTCTCTACGGTATTTGAAAGATCTGTGATACCGTCTACCATCTGAATATCGCCCCAACCAAGGAGAGCAATTATGGATGCCGCAATATCATTAAATGCCGTAGTAAGGGCCTCGCTGCTTTCGGCGTTCATCGTGCGCTCTGCACCAAGGCCTTCATCACCGCCGTAAGCGTATGCAGTCATGCCTTGAAGCTTGCTAACACCTGACGCAGGACCGATTCCTATACTATATAAAATCTTATTATTTTGGACGATAGATCTTGCTTCAGCCTGAGAAACATTCACATTATCTATATAGTTGGCTTCAGCTTCTGAAAATAACCCGTACTGTATGGACTCTCTGTAGAACTGATAATCGTCAGTATTCCAGCCACCGCCATTACGCATCTTTATGTTCTCATCCGTTACTGCATTCGGATATCCCTCGACGTCTGTAATGAGATTACCTCTGGAAATACGATGTGTCGGGTTGCCATCTGTAACAAATATTACAAAAGTAGCTCGATCGGGATCCACACTCATGTGGTTGGCTTCGTAAAGTCCACCTTCCCAGTTCGTGTAATACGCAGTATCATCATAGTCTATGTTATCAAGGACACGTCTAAAATCACTCGCACTCTGGGTGAACTCCACCGGTGTATCAGAATGTCGATTGAAAGTAACTAACGACATCCTGATGAGTTTATCGCCGTTTGAGTTTTTGAAGACAGTATTATTTCCTATCAGCTGTTCAACTAAGCCATCAACTGCAGCCTCTGCAATTTTAAGTCTGGAATCAGAAGCATTAGTAGCCGGTGACGTACCGTTCATTGGATATCTCATACTATATGAAGTATCAAACACTACGATAACATCGGCTAATTTTTCAACTTCCAACGGGGAAGTATCAGCAGTAATACTTAATGAAATATAATTTGTCCCATCACCGTTAGACGTGGAGACCTTCTTGACTGCAGGCTTTGTAGGTTCCTCTACTTGTCCTGACTCTTTGGGCTTCGGTGTACCACCTACTACCGGATTTGGAGCCTTACTATAGATAATATAAACATTGGTATTCGAATTTGTTGAGAAATTCTGGTAACCAGCTGAACTACCAGTTCTATTTGCAGCATATTGCCATCTGCTGTTGTTATATCTTAGCAAAGGAGCAATCAGTGTACCTGAACTGTAGTTATTAAGCCTAGTCTCTTTATACTCGTATCCTTCTATGTCGTAAACTAAGAATGCAGGGCTCTGAGTAGCCGTCGTACTCCAATTTCTGGCATTTTTTACAGTGAGAGTATTTCCGTTCTCGTCTACATAATGTAGATATACTCTTGTGTTTGGAATTTGTACTGTAGAAGTAATATCCGCATCCAGTTGATACCCGACTATCTCTTCCTCAGGGAGCACGAATTCATCTGTAGGTTCAGGATCTTCTTCATCCGTATCTACAGGTTCTTCGTCTTCATCTGTTGCGGCTTCGGGATCTTCGGATTCAAGTCCTTTTACTTCAACTTCGAGCTCTTTGCTTTCAGCCTGTTCAAGGGACTCTCCTTCGAGGTCTTTCTTTACGTCTTTAAGCTCGTCATCCGGAACGTCAAGGGTCTTCTCCGCTCCTTTGAGCTGAGAATCTTCTTCCCCGGCGCCGAATGCAGCCGTTTCCCCTTCACCGCATACTAGACATACGCGGGCTTTTTGACCTGAACCTGCTTCGCCTGGTTCAGATACCACGACCCATTCGGTCCACGAATGGTCGGCTAGCGGGATCGTTTCGGTCTTAGTCGCGCCGCATTCGCATGCGTATACGACTTCGCCCTCCGATCTGCATGTTGCTTCGGTTACGATCGTGCCTTCGTCCCAAGAATGGAAATGGACTTCTTCTCCATTATCCCATTCAGCGAAGGTAGACGATGGTACTATACCAAATGCCATGGTAAGCACCAGCGTGACCGCGAGCATTTTTAATAAAATGTTGTCTTTACCTTTCACTTGCATTTCCTCCTATGCAAACTACTTTATATATACTTTTTTGTTATCATATGTTCAAATCGCGTTCATAGGAAAATATCCCCATGAATGCGTCATAAGAAGAATAAAAAAAGCAAATTATTACAAATTGTACCCAGCAGAAAACCAGCTATGGCGTTTCGAGACCGTAATCTACGGCTCTATTCTGCTAAGCGAACGGTACTATCACAAATATATTAGCATAAGATAAACCGTTATGTATATACTTTTTTTATAC
>CAZMXF010000230.1:0-4545 GCA_964570015.1 uncultured Oscillospiraceae bacterium
AATTGTCCCTACATGGAACTGGATGACTGCGACCGGAATGCCATCCATATCTGGCTGGAAGACGAGGACGGCATCCAGGCCTATCTTCGGGTCATGGACAGAGGGGTAGAGAACGACTATGTCTCAATCGGCCGGGTACTTTCGGTAAAGCGCCGCCAGGGTCTGGGGAGTCGGATCCTTTCTGAGGGGATCCGGGCAGCAGAAGACTTCTTCCATGCGGATCACATCTATCTCGAATCCCAGGTCTACGCAAAAGGACTGTATGAGAGACAGGGGTTTCGGCAGATCTCCGGGGAGTTCCTGCTGGACGGAATTCCGCATGTCAAAATGCTGCTGGATGTAACATCCGTACAGAGCAGGAGCTCATGTGAAAACCACAGCGTTAAGAGAAGCTGCTGACGGGGCAATGATGGATTAACAATGAATAGGCTGACAGAACTCGATCGCAACAGCAACCAGGCTGTCGTATACATGATTCGGGAGATTACCCATATCTGCCGCGATATGAAAAAGCGCTCTCCCGGGAGCGAGGGAGAACGCGAAGCCGGAGACTATATGGCGGATATCCTGCGGAAAAACTGTGGCTGCAAAGATGTCAAAGTCGAACCCTTCACAACGCACCCTGCCGCCTTTTACAGCTATTTTTATTTCTCTGCTGCCTTTGACTGCCTCTGTGCGGTATCGTTCTTTCTCCGTCCCTGGCTCAGCATTGTCTTCGGCACAGCTGCCCTGCTGCTGTTTCTCTTCCAGTTTGTGCTTTACAAACAGCTGATTGATCCCTTCTTCCCGGAGAGGGCAAGCATCAACGTGACCGCTCTTCGCCCCTGTACAGGCCTGGTTAAAAGAAGGGTTTTCCTGAACGGGCACATCGATGCAGCATGGGAATTTCCGCTCAATTATCACTTTGGCGGTGTCGTATTCGAGATTCCCGGTGTTGTCGCGGTGATCGGCGTCCTGTTCTATATGACACTGGGAATCTGCGCGCTCCGCGGTGCAGGGGTCTGGACATACTCTGCCGCTCTTTGGGGGCTGCTGTTTGTTCCGTTTTTCCTGCTTGTCGGCAGTACATACAACCCAAAGCGGGTGGTCGACGGAGCCAACGACAACCTGACCGGCTGCTACATGGGAATCACGGTTCTGCGTGAAATGGAGCGGCTCGGCATAAGTCTGGAAAACACCGAGGTCGGCGTGATTCTCACCGGTTCCGAGGAAGCCGGGCTTCGCGGCGCAAAGGCATGGTGTAAAACACATGCAGACGACTATCGGGATGTCCCGACCTGTATCATCTGCTTCGACACAATCCATGATCCACAGAAGCTCATGGTAAATCTGAAGGATCTTAACGGTACTGTTTCGTCAGATCCGGAGCTTGGCGAATTGTTTCTCCGGGCGGCAGCGGACGTAGGTGTTCCCTGCTCCAAGGGGCTTGTCCCTCTCATGGGGGGGCGGAACAGACAGCGCCGCGTTTACCCAGGGCGGCTTCCGTTCCATCGGCATCACCGGACTCAGTCATAGACTGGAAGACTATTATCACACTCGCAGGGACTCCTATGACAATCTGGATGAAACCGGCCTGGAGAACTGTTACCGGGCAGTGATCCGGCTGCTTGATATGACGGACCGATAAGACATACTGATGGGGCAATCTTTGTTTTGCCCTGTCAAACAGAATGCCCCGGCAGCGTATGATACACTACGCCGTCAGGGCATTTTCTTGTTTCGAGTCTTATTCCAGTATGATTTCTTCCCCGTCAGCCAGGATCAGCTGTCCGGGTACGTCAAACAGCTCTGCGCGCTCCCGGTCAAACAGAGCTCCCGGTGCCATGTGATAAGGAATGCTGTGTCTGGCCTGAACCAGATTTGCACACGCAATCGCTTCCTCCATATCCATGTTGAAGCGCCCGTCACAGACAAAGAACGCATAGTGAATATCCCTGTCGGCCAGTTCCGCCATCTGCTCTGTAGTAGAAGTATCGCCGGTAGCATACACGGAGATTTCACCCGGCAGAGTAACCAGCCATCCGACGCATTCGTTGATATCATGGTTGCGGTTGTTCCCGGCCTGAACCGCCTCTACGGTAGCAAATCCAAGGTCAAAGATCCGGTATTCACCCTCCACCAGCGCATCTGTATTATAGATGATCTGGCACCCTTCATTGCGGTTTTTTATCAGATCAACTGCGCTGTGATCAGGGTGGCCATGGGAAACAAGAATCAAATCTGCAGGGAGATCGTAGCCTTCACCGGCATAAGGATCAATATAGATAACCTTGTCGTCACCGGTAACAATCCTCAGACTCCCGTGTCCCTGATACAGTAGTCTGGGGGCATTTTCCGTCGCATCTTCGGCTGAGGCTGCGGCGAAACCCGTTGCCAGCAATGCCAGAATGAGTACAAAAGTCAGCATGATTTTTGCCATTTGTTTTCCCCCTGTTCAGTTCCGGTCATATTCCTTAATGATCCAGGTAATCCTGCATGGTTCCGCTCTCGTCTTTTCCATCCGGGTTCAGATCAGAATCGTACAGTCTGCCTTTTCTAATATCCCTGAGAAGGCGGCGGAATGCAGAACAAGTCGTCATAGGCCAGAACCGGGATTCCAGATCTTCGTCCACCGGCCGCGAAACAACATGCTCTTCCCCGTCTTTTGTGAAACGAGCCGTGATCCTTCGCTCTTCAAACCGAATGTCAATATCGCGGTATTTGATATGTGCAAAAAAGAGCATTACCTTCAGGAAAAACATGGGCGTCGCATAGTAATAGGAGGCATACAGGATGTATGCTCCCAGCATGACCAGCGGTATCACCTGAAACCCCATTGCATTCACCAGCCTCTCCCGGACAAACTGTTTGAAACCATCTCATCAGGATGCTGTTTTGAAATATATGATCGCTTCTGCCTGTTTATTATACTATAGCAGAAGGAATTCCCGGATGCAAGCATGATCTCGGGAAGCATTATATAAAAGGACTTATTTTATGTTCTTCCTGTACAGGGTCCAAAGCCCTTTGAGGAGCAAGTTGTCATCCTGAATAATGGCATGTCTGCATTGCGGAATGATGGCTGAACAAAGAATCCCGGTGGCGACAACGATGCAGTGCTGTCCCAGCTCCTGCTCCATCCGCTCGATCATGCCGTCGATCATAGCCGCTGTCGCAAAGACAGCACCGGAGCGCATCGCATCCACCGTATTCGTGGCAATCACCTTCTTGGGCGGGGTTACGGAGATATCCGGCAGCAGGCTGGTTCCAGCGGACAGTGCCTGGAGACCGAGTTCAATCCCGGGAATGATGGTGCCGCCTCGGTAGGTTCCCTTCTCATCGACGACGGTCATCGTCGTTGCGGTCCCCATGTTCAGAACGATCGCCGGAGTGCCGTAATATGCGATGGTCGCTACACTTCCGACCACCAGGTCCCCCGCCAGCGTCGACGGGTCGTCGATCCGCACATTCATGCCGGTTTTGATTCCGGGCCCGACCACCATGCAGTTGAGCCCTGTCAGGTGGAAAACCGCCTGGCATAGTGCCTCGGTTACGGTCGGTACCACTGAGCAGATGATTGCGCCGTCCAGCCGGCTTGGGTCGATCCCGTAATAATCCATCAGCTGCCGCAGCTGGATGCCGTACTCCGCAGCGGTGTATCTGGGCTCCGTGTGAATCCGTACGATATTCACGATGGTTCCGTTTTCGATGGTTCCAAGCATGATCGTTGTATTTCCGACGTCGATGGCCAGCAGCATTTCATCGCTCTCCTTCTGCATCGAGAACTTTGTTTTCGCTTTCTTTTCTCTCATTATACACGTTTTTCTCCGCTTTTCAATTATACGTCAGATTTCTGTCAACCATTGCGGCAGAGCAACATTTGTGCTATAGTAACCAGGTCAAATTTTTACGTTTTACGCGGCAGCCAGCCGCGGGAAAGGACTCAAATGAAAAACTCGGAAAAAACAATGGACAAAATCGTTGCCCTCTGCAAGAACCGCGGCTTTATTTTTGCCGGCAGCGAGATCTACGGCGGCCTCGCCAACACCTGGGACTACGGTCCTCTCGGGGTGGAGCTGAAGAACAACGTCAAGCGGGCCTGGTGGCAGAAGTTCGTTCAGGAGAACCGCTACAACGTCGGTCTGGATGCCGCCATCCTGATGAATCCGCAGACCTGGGTTGCCTCCGGCCACCTCGGTGGATTCTCCGATCCGCTGATGGACTGCCGTGAGTGTCATGAGCGCTTCCGCGCCGACAAGGTCATCGAGGACTGGTGCCAGGAAGTCGGCTACGAGCTTCCGAAGCCCATCGACGCCTTCTCTCAGACCGAAATGAAGGAATTTGTCGAGGAGCATAACATTCCCTGCCCCAGCTGCGGCAAACACAACTTCACTGATATCCGTCAGTTCAACCTGATGTTCAAGACCTTCCAGGGAGTCACCGAGGATGCCAAGAACACCGTCTATCTTCGTCCGGAGACTGCCCAGGGCATTTTTACCAACTTCGTCAATGTCCAGCGCACCACGCGCCGCAAGCTGCCCTTCGGCATTGCGCAGATCGGAAAGA
>CAZMXF010000231.1:0-4536 GCA_964570015.1 uncultured Oscillospiraceae bacterium
TATAGGAATTGGAGAGTTCGGAACTGATGTCCAGATGGACAACGGAAAAGCCCTCGCGGGTAAACTGCGAGAAGAAGTCGATAAACTCCTGCACTCCGACCGCAGAGGTCTTCGGCAGGGTCCCGTCCTGGCGGTAGCGGGCATACATCTCCAGCGGGGTAAAGCCGCTTCCGTCCAGAAACGTATCCTCACCCAGCGTAATCGTAAGCGGAACCACCCGAATGTCATAACGTTCCAGAAGATCCTTAGACAGGTCGCAGGTGCTGTCAGCGGTAATCACTACCGGTTTCGGCATGTCGATCATCCCTTCATATGATAAACAGAATTCGTTATTATTTCTTAAAACGAAGCGATTATATCATGCGCGACAAGGCTTGTCTATGCACTTTTTGTAAGGAATTGTAAAAATAGTCCCATACCGGAAAGAAACGCTTGCTTTTTCAGGCGGAATCCGGGATAATAACAGCAAAGCTTTATCAAAGGAGCAGGATTTCAACATGATTCAACCGAATGACGTGATGAAAGCACTGGATGAGAACTGGGAGGACTTCAAGAAGCAAGCTTCCCGGGATCCCCTCTATTATAACGGCCCCGGCGATCTTCTGGATACCCCGGAAGGCCGGGCAAAGTTCTGCAGGCTGAACGAGACCGGCGTCTTCCGCAAGGAGGATCCGGACTTCCCGGGGTATAAGATCTGGGTCTTCAATCTGCAGGGCAAGGGCATGACCGTCAAAAAGCGCAGCCGGGTTGACCCGGCACTGATGGAAGACATCGACTATGACGCGGACGGAAACCAGACCGGAAAGAGCTACGAACCCGCATAAAACAGTAATCCCCCGCCCGGAGGCGGGGGATTTGCATTGCAGGTGATTACAATTACTTGATATTCCCGAACAGTCCGCGGATGATGGAACTGCTGCCGTTGCGCATGACGGAACTCAGGGCATTGGTCGCGGCGCGCTTGGCGATGGTCTTGGCGCTGGTCTTCTTTCCGCCGAGGACGGAGTTGACGATATTGGTGCTGACCGAGCGCATCACAGAAGAAGTGGCAGCGGAAGCGGCCTTCTGAACCGCCTGCCTTTTCTTTTCAGCTTCCTTCAGAGCGGCTTTTTCGGCTGCGATCGCTTCCTTCTCCGCTGCCTTCAGGGCAGCCGCTTCTTCCTTCAGCTTCTGCTTTGCCGCGGCAGCTTCCTCTTTCAGGCGCTGCTTCTCGGCTTCGGCTTCTTCCGCTTCACGGATCCGCTGCGCTTCGAGTTCTTCATTCGCCTTGGTGATGATCTCATAGGCGGACTCGCGGTCATAGCTCTCGCGGTACTTGACCTCGAACTCGTCGGAGAGAATATAGGTGTTCACGGCGTTTTCATCCGCGATGCCCATGAGGCTCTGCGGCGGGAGGATAAAGGCGCGCTCCACGATGTTCGGAATGCCGTCTTCATCCAGGAAGCTGACCAGGGCCTCGCCGACGCCGAGCTCCGTCAGAGCGGTCTTGGTGTCGAAGGCCGGATTCACGCGGAAGCCCTTCGCGGCGGCCGTGATGGACTTCTGCTCCGCCGGGGTATAGGCGCGCAGGGCGTGCTGGACGCGGTTGGAGAGCTGCGCGAGGACCTCGTTCGGGATATCCGAGGGGCTCTGGGTGACGAAGTAGATTCCGACGCCCTTCGAGCGGATGAGCTTGACGATCTGGGTGATCTTCTGCACCAGGGCCCTGGGGCAGTCGGAGAAGAGCAGGTGCGCCTCGTCGAAGAAGAAGATCATGCGGGGCTTGTCGAGGTCGCCGACTTCGGGCAGCTTCTCATACAGATCCGTCATCATCCAGAGCAGGAAGGTGGCGTACACGGTCGGGCTCTGGATCAGGCGCTTGGAGGAGAGGATATTGATATACCCCCGGCCTTCCCTGCCGGTGCGCATCCAGTCGCGGATATCGAGCTCCGGCTCGCCGAAGAACTGTTCCCCGCCCTCTTCCTCAAAGGCCAGCAGCGCGCGCTGAATGGCGCCGACGCTGGCGGCGGAGACATTGCCGTACATGGTGGTGAACTCCGCGCGGTTGTCACCGACGAACTGGAGCATGGCACGCAGGTCCTTCAGATCCAGAAGAAGAAGGCCGTGATCATCCGCTACGCGGAAGACGATATTCAACACACCGGTCTGAATCTCCGTCAGGCCGAGAAGCCGCGCAAACAGGGTCGGGCCCATTGAGGACACGGTGACGCGAACCGGATGACCGGTCTCACCAAAGATGTCCCAGAAGCGGGTCGGATAGGCACGATATTCAAAGTCTTCTTCCAGGCCAAAGCGCATAATCCTCTCCTGCATATTCGGGGAATCCACACCGGGCATGCACATACCGGACAGGTCGCCCTTGACATCGGCCAGGAACACGGGAACACCCATCTCGGAGAAGGACTCGGCCATGACCTTCATGGTGACGGTCTTGCCGGTGCCGGTCGCGCCGGCGATCAGGCCGTGGCGATTGGCCATCCCGGGCAGCAGGTAAAGTTCTTTCTCATCGGATTTTGCGAGATATATTTTTCCGTCTCTGTACATAATCGAATCTCCCATCTGCCGCATAACTAAATCTACGGGGGGTGCTGCGGCTGCATCCCAATATTCTGTGGTTCTTACTATAACACAGGTTTTGAAACAAAACAACGAAAAAATTCAATTTCACTCCATTGCCGACAGAAATAATCTGTGTTATACTTGCTGACGTAATCAAATCAATACAGATGCAGTCTCCCCGTCTCCGGCGGGGAGATTGCAGACAAATACCAAATATAATCTTCAGCGGTTACGGGATCCGATCCCGAACCCGGAATACACGAAAAACGGTGTCAAACGATGGTTTTATATTTTTCCGGTACCGGAAACAGCCGGTACATAGCCCAGCACCTGGCGGAGCAGCTGGATGATGAACTGGTTTCAATGAACCGGCTGATCCGGCAGAGAAAGCTGGACCCATACAACGCCCAATATGCGTTTACTTCCGAAGATCCGTTCGTCATTGTCTGCCCGACCTACTGCTGGCATGTGCCGAAGGTTGTGGAGGAATTCCTGCTGGACAGCCGTTTCCTCGGCAGCAGGGAGATGTATTTTCTCCTGACCTGCGGCTCCGGCACCGGTCAGGCCAAAGCCCATGCGGAAAAAATCTGCAAAGAGCTGTCGATGGAATACATGGGCCTCACGTCGATCCTGATGCCCGAAAACTACATCACACTGTTTCACGCCCCGGAAGCGGACGAGGCAGTGGGAATCATCCGCGCCTCGAAGCCGCAGGTGGAGAACATCGCACAGCAGATTCTCATCCACCACTCAGTGAAGGACAGTTATTCCGGTCCGGCCATGCCGGAACTGCTGTACCGCCTGTTCTACAAAATCTTCGTGACGGATAAGAAGTTCCGGGTCAAGGACAACTGCATCGGCTGCTCTGCCTGTGCCAAACTTTGCCCGATGGCGAACATCCGCATGAACGATCGGAAGCCGGTCTGGCAGGGAAACTGCACCCAGTGTCAGGCCTGCATCGCCGTGTGCCCGGTGGACGCCATTGAATTCGGCCGGCGCGCAAAGGGAAAACGGCGGTATTATCTTTTTGCGGACGGCAGACAGAAGTTCCCGAACGACAAGCCCCAGGCCAACGCAGCACCGGCGAAGGAGCCAAAGCGTTAAGAACCCGTTTTTTACAATATCCGGAAACTGCGTATTGTTCCGGCTTTGTTTTTATGATACATTATAGCAATGTGATTCGGACTGTTTCGGTCTCCGATGAGGAGATCCCGCGCAAACCGGATCGGCAGTGAAGTCAAAACCAATCGGGAAGGAGGCGAGCCATGAAGCAGAGAGTCATCTCGGCTGTGGTGCTCCTGACAATCTCGCTCACCTGTATTTTTGTCTCATTTGTCACCAGAGTCCTCTTCTTCGGCGTGGTGGGGATCCTGTGTGCGTATGAATACAGCCGCGGCCTGGAAAAGATCAATGTCTACTGTGCGGCGTGGGTCATGTATGTCTATATCGCGGTGCAGGCCGTGCTCGCCCTGACGCACGCAGGCGCCGTCAGCTATATTGCCTGCTTTACGGGTGGGATTTACCTCGCCATGTTTTCCGGAATCGTCCATCGAAAGGTTTCCGGTCAGGGTGCGATCTACACCGTAGCCGGACTGGCTTATCCGGGTGTTATCTACGGCGTCATGATGATGATCAGCGTCGGGTCCATCTGGGACGAATCCTTGATCCTCGGCGCGATCTCCTGCTGGGTCTGCGACAGCTTCGCGCTGTTCGGCGGGCTGCGCTTCGGAAAACACAAGCTTGCACCGAATGTCAGCCCCAACAAGTCGATCGAAGGAAGCATCTGCGGTGCACTGGCCTCGATGCTGGCCGGGTTTGTGATCTGGGCACTGCCGGTCCTGCCCCGTCTGTCCCTGCCGGTGTGCCTGGTGACGGCGCTGGTTTCCTCTTCCGTCGGACAGATCGGCGATCTTGCGGAATCAATGATCAAGCGGATGCTGGGCCTCAAGGACTTCAGCAACCTGATCCCCGGCCACG
>CAZMXF010000232.1:0-4499 GCA_964570015.1 uncultured Oscillospiraceae bacterium
TTGTCTATCTTCGGATCTTTGGATGGCTTCGGCTTAACGCCGTTTACAATATGGGAATCCCAGAACCACTTTTCATTCTCCAGCAATTCGTCCTCAAAGGAAAGATCTCGTTCGATATAGTGATGGTAGAATTCATCCGTATAGGCCGAGGCGATATAGGTCCCGTCGAGCGCCAGATCCGCTACCGGAATCATGCCGATATAGGTCCCTTCAATACGGGGATCATTCAGCACCGACATATACTGATGACACTGGCAGACATAATTGGCGGGAATCTTATTGCCCATCCACTCACCTTCTTTGCCTCTTGCCGCAGTCTTTGCTTCAAAAATGGCCAGGTTTCCGGAAGGCATGGAGAGAATCCCGTCGATATTCGCTGTCGTATTCGGATAATCCTTGTGCCGGAACATCCTGCTCTCCGGAATTCTTCTGGCACCGACCAGCCTGCAGAAGGTATCGATCACGGTATCTTCCAGGAAGTGACCGCGATCGAAGACAGCCTGTTTTTCCTCCTCACTGACGTATTCGGGATAACCGAGCTTTTCATACCAAAGGCCTTCTTCGCTCTGATACGGACTGCAGCCCATCAGTACGGAAGAGTCTGAACCGCCTATTCCGATATGCCGGAGTGCTTCCCAGTCACGGGTCGTCACGAATCTCGTATCAAAGAGAACGACCGCGTTCGGCCATTCGATCCGGTCTTCAGCATCATTCCCGTCATAGAGCATTTCGACTACCGAAGCCAGCTCTTTCGCCGTCATTGCATCGAACTTCTCCGTGGAGTAATCAAAAACAGTCTTGGCAATTCCGGCAAATGTCGCTTCTCTGGTCACACACCCTTTCAAAGAGCAGGCGTCAAGGGCGGCATTGAGCTTGTCGGTACGCTCATGAATCAGGGCAACCGTGCTCACCAGCTTGGAATAAATCTCCGGATGGTAGTACTGTGGTATTTTCGGATCTATGTTGCATTCAAAATACATGTTCACACTTCCTCCTTTTTTCTGTCCCCGAAGTAAACATTTTCAACGAGGATTTCTGCCTGTTCATGCCTGCCTCCGTCTTTGTCCTTCCAGGATCGCATCTGCAAACGGCCCTCAATTGCGATAGTGCTCCCTTTATGAAAATGGATCTGAATGAATTCAGCTGTACCTCTCCAGGCTACACAGGCTATGAAGTCCGTCTTTTTTTCGCTTTCACGTCCGGAAAAATCCCGTTCGCAGGCAATGGTAAAAGTTGTGACCGGAACCTGAGCCGGCGTTGTTTTTAACTCGGGGTCACTGGTAAGGCGCCCCATAATACAGATTGAATTGAGCATTTTCTGTTTTCCTTCCTTTTAATAGTATGTTTCATCATTTGTTCCGGAAATTACGCAGCCGCCTGAGTCTGACCCCAGGCGACAGTTCCGGAAACATCGTCCTCTGAGAAGTCCGTACGAACAATCTTCGCCAGAGACTCCTCCAGTTTTGTCATAACCTTCTGGCTGGCGTCGCAGCGTTCCGCCTCCGACAGGACCTCTGTCATCCCGAGATAGAGATCATGGGCTGAAATGTACATCTCCCCTATTGCGATCCGTTCGATCTCCTCCAGTGCGGCCTGGCCGTATTTGGGAGAGATATGATACCGGTTGCAGAGGCGGATGCAGCAGTTCTGAGGATTATAGATCTTGATTCCGGCCAGTTTGGTGATGATTTTCGTGACATCCTCAAACTTTGCAAAAATGTTGTCGGCGCCCTCCGCGTAGAGAGACAGGCCGTCCCGGTCCTTCGCGTCGCCGCGCCGCAAATGCTTGATTTTGACTCCGCTCATAAATCTCAGCGGTACTCCGTTCGGCTTGAAAAACACCGGATCCAGCGAGGCAGCGCTTGCGGCGGTGTCTGAGCTGAAAAAATCCACTCCCGGCATGAAGTTCACCGCATACTGGGAAGTGTATCCCGCGTCGTTCAGTGCTCTCTGATACATGTCTATCAGCCGGTTCTGGGCATCGGGCAGCTCCCACATTGCTCTGGTAAAGCCATGGGAATTGTATCCTTCAGCCATAACGGCATTCCCGAACCTTCTGGTAATGGAATCCGCGGTGATATACAGAAGGCTGGAGATCGGCATGGTCATGTACCCGCCGTCAGCCCCGCTGTGGAGTCCGCTTAGTTTCCCGTAGCGAATCAGGCCAAGCGCTGTTCCCTTGGAGGTTTCAAATCCGTTGTTCATGGTCTCACAGTACTTCATCCGTGTCATCTGGCCGAGAGAATTACCGTTCAGCCTGGCTACACGGTGGAGTCCGCTGACCGCCGTATCCCGGACAAGCTCATAGCAGCTGCCGCTCAGATAAGATCTGACTCCAGTGTAGATCAGAAGCTTTGTTCCAAACTGAGCGGTTTCTTCAACCAGTTCTTCGTTATCCAGATGATACTGCTGCATCTGGGTTTCCAGAAACAGAGGACGGTCGTCAATTGCCTCCAGGCGGATCTCTCTGGCCGTGATTTCAGGCAGCCAAAGGGAGTTTTCCTCCATCTCGATAACGCTTTGAATCAGGTTGTGTTCGGCTCCCCGCGGAAAATGTTCTTCCCAGGAGTCCTTCTGCCTTCGTTCCTGCACTTCCATTTCGTTCATCTTCTTTGCTCCTTTTCATTTTTGATAATAAAAAAGACCCACGTCTGTTCATTTGAACATCCATGAGTCTTGTCACAATATGTAAGAGCTTTCGAGAATAGGGGTACGGCAGTTTTCCTCACCATAATCCAATTCCAATGCTCTTATTTTATTATATGTTTTGTTTTCGATGATGTCAATTTTCCGGTCAGATGGAGAATTAAGAGAGCGGAGTCTCAGAATCAAGTCCTATCCGGACATTCCTGGACTGTGGTTGTAATTCCAGCTACTTGTAGTGTAAGCCTTGTATGCGAGAGGAGCTGTTAGTCTCTCTTTGCTATTCCAGCTACTAATAAAAATCGCTAGCTGAGTATTTGACAGTTATTATCCAAAATGCTTCCTCCTCAGAGTGGAGAGGGCATCTTTTGCATCAAGAAATTCTCCAACCACTAATTCAGCCTCGGCTGCAGTAATGGCATTATCGATCACGTCCGTTCCGATCAGAGCTTCAAATGTTTCCACGCTCATCATAACAAGATCGCCATAACCATTTTTAGTTACAAATACTGGTTCCATCTTTGCATGACAATGATCTGTTATCAAATCGGTATTATTCAGATCTTTCATGGGACTAATTTGCGGCATTATCCCACCTCCTTGTACCTATAGTAACACGTCAGAATGATAAGTCAATCATAATCATGCCAAAATAATGTCGTGAATTTGTGCATTATAGGAGAGATATTTCCGTAATTAATCCAATTCGGACATTCCTGGACTGGAGTTGTAACTCCAGCTCATTATAATCCAAACGTCCGCTGTCAATTTCCGCTTCAGTAAGATTCTCAACGAGAAAAAGTCTTTTCAGTTCTTCGGAACTAAAACATTTCTCTAAACCCAGACAGATTACACATAGTGATGTGTGTAGGGCCATCTTCTCCACGTTTTTCCTGTATTTGTCTAATTCCACTTGGGATTTGATATGATTTGAGTCTAATCTTGCCGGCCTTTTTCTCCCTGTAATTTCCTCTGCATGACCTAACTTTGACATGACTGCGTTTGCTGTCCGGGAGTATCGATTACACTCATCAAAAAGATCAGGTATCTCCTCAGGTTTGGCGAGCTCAGTTTCAAGCAGCGCAGAAGCAACAAGATACCATGCATGCTTCATGTCATCTTGCATGGCATCTTGAATAATCTGTTTTGTGTCTATCGCGGCTTTCCCTAGCGGAATTCTCCGTGGATTGACCTTCTTTTTACCCATCTGCCCTCCAGCCTGCTTTGGCTATAATATAACAACATTATAGCGCATAATTATGCACAAATCAAAGATCAATCTGTTTGCTTTAAGGCCTCTTCCATATCATTGCTGAATAAACGTTCAAGGATAGTGAAGAGAAAGAAGAGAGGAGCCGAAGCGCTTCTTTTCTTGGTTTAATCCAGATGGAAGTCAGTTCTTTATGTGACAAAATCACAGACAGATTCTTCCTTCTGATGTATACTCCAGTCATAAAACAGATCAAGGAGGAAATCAATCATGTCCATTGCTATTATTACGAAAGATAATTTCAATTCCGAAGTCATGAAATCCAACAAGCCCGTTCTTCTCGACTTCTGGGCAAGCTGGTGCGGTCCCTGTAGGATGGTGTCGCCCATCGTTGATGAGATCGCCAACGACCGTTCTGACATTAAGGTTGGCAAGGTTAATGTGGACGAGCAACCGGAGCTGGCAAGTTTCTATCGTGTTTCCAGCATTCCAACACTGATGGTAATCAAAGATGGAAAGGTCGTAAACCTGGCAGTAGGAGCAAGACCTAGAGCAGCAATTGAATCTATGCTTTGAGAACAAGCCCGCAGTTTTTGCTTATGTGTGATAAAGAAGCAATAGAAGTGCAAAAAATTTTGCCGTTCCT
>CAZMXF010000233.1:0-4486 GCA_964570015.1 uncultured Oscillospiraceae bacterium
CTTTCTCCTCGGCCAGCCTGAACTTGAGGCGGATGATGATCTCGGTGCCGCTGCCTGGGGCTGTCATGACCTCGATGGTTCCGCCCATCAGATCAACGATGCTTTTGGTGATGGACATTCCGAGCCCGGTCCCCTCGATGCCGCTGACCGTGGACGTGCGCTCGCGCTCAAAGGCGTTGAACATCTTTTCGGCGAATTCCTTGGACATGCCGATGCCGTTGTCCTGTACCCGCATCTCATAGGAGCCGTACCCGTGCTCTCCGTTTCCGACTTCCCAGATCGACGCCGTGATGGAGCCGCCCTCCGGTGTGAATTTGTAGGCATTTGAGAGAATGTTCAGCAATACCCGGTTCAGATTCTTGCGGTCGCACCAGACGAAACGGTGCTGCACCTGCCCGGTGTGGACAGCGAAATTCAGATTCTTCTGCTTCATCTGCTCGGAAAACAGGTCCCTCATACCCTCGAACACGGCGCACAGGTCCGCCGGTACAAGCTCCAGTTCGATCTTGCCGCTCTCGATGCGGCTCATCTCGAGAATGTCGTTGATCAGGGTGAGAAGGTGCTGGCTGGACAGATTGATCTTTGTCAGGTACTCCTGTACAACCGCCGGATCCGTTTCCGTCTGCGCCAGATTCGTATAGCCGATGATCGCGTTCATGGGGGTGCGGATATCGTGGGACATGTTGAACAGGAACTGGCTTTTGGCCAGGCTGCTTTCGACCGCGCGGATCTTCTCGCGCTCGACGGCTTCGTGCTTTTTTTGCACGACATTCTGAACGTAGAGCATGACCGCGAGGCCGATAAAGATAATCAGGAACAGGATGAGGCCGCCCCCGATGATGGAAGCTTTCATCTGTTCGGCTGTTTCCCCGGCCATCAGCCGCTTTCCCATCCACATAAGCACGGAATAGAGAAGCAGTGCAAACAGGACCACACCGGAGGTGGACATGCCGCTGTATTCCGTCAGGCTGCTGCGCGAAACCGTTCTCCAGTAGAACACAAAGCCCAGCAGGCACCAGAGAGAAAGGAGCAGAAACGCTTGGCTGCCCATGGCCTCCAGGGCAGAGAGGCGGGGAACAAGCTGCACGATGACAAACACCACCGAAATCCCGGTACCGATGACCCCCGTAACCTGAATCCACCTGTTTCCTTCCATTTTCGCAATCTTGTACGCAGCGGCGGAAGCATATCCGAATCCGACAATCGCGCCGAACGAGGTGAGGTCGACAAACCAGTTGAGCGTATTGCGTCCCAGCAGAGAAAGGAAGATGGAAAGCACCATGATAAACACGATGCTGAAGGTGGTTTCGGAGAATTTCTCAGAGAGGATGCGGTCCTCCGCCATCGTGGACAGGACACGTGACGCTGCGCGATAGCCCCCGATGATTCCCGTCAAGATGGCCGCAACAGCGGTGACGGTCATGATCGCAAGGCCGGCTTTTCCCATGATGGACTCCGCCGCATAAAACGTGGGGACGGAGGCCACCCCGCTCATACGGTTCAGGGCTCCGAGGTATTCCTGCCAGGAAGAGAATCCGTCAGGGACGGAAGCAACGCCGACGACTGCCATGGCCGCATACGAGAGCGCAGCCACAATGATCGCCGGGACAAGAATCCTGCCGGATTGTTTCACCGGGAAGCGGAAGTGTGCCGTATCAAAGCATGTAATTTCGAAACCCACGAAAGCCCAGGGCGCCAGAATAACCAGGCTGAAAATTGCATACCCGCGGCCGACCGGTCCGCTTCCGAAGGTTGTCAGGGCCCCGTTTTGCAGGGCAGAGGGGAAGCAGAAAACCGCGATGACCGCAATCCCCGCGGCAAGCACGACCGCCAGCACCGTAAGAATTCTCTGGAGGGCAGGCTTTGCCGCCACAAAGAGCAGGCCGATTCCGGCCAGAACCAGCACCGACACGATGGTTTCCCCGAGATAGATGGTGTTTCCGGCGACGGTATAGTGGAATCCGCTTTGAGCCACGCCGCTGAAAAGGATGCGGACGATGAAAAACATGGCCGTGCCGTTGAGGAAGACAATCGTCAGGTAGGACAGGCACAGGAACCAGGAACTGAGGAAGGCATGATCCCGTCCGAATGCTTCCTTGGTATAGGAATATACCCCGCCGGTGATGGAACTGCGTCCCATCAGGTAGGAGAAGTTACCGGCAATAACCAGCATGATGACCATGCCGATTGCCATGGCAATCACGGTTCCTGCCGGTCCCGCGACCGGGAGGAAGGTGTTGCCGGGCATGGCAAACACGCCCCAGCCGACCATGCAGCCAAAGGCCATCCCCCATACGTCCAGTTTGGACAGGTACCGGTCCAGGGGTTTCGTTGGAGTATAATGGTCCATATTGCCTCCCATCTTGCGCAATCATCGCTTCAGGCGCTGAAACGCGGGTCTCCTGAAGTAAATTTTATTGTAACATATTTTACCGGTAAGAACAACATAAAATAGCAACCGTCCGGCAAGTCTTGTCAGCGCTCATGGATCATGATACAATCACGCTGTCACAAAGCGGTGTAGTAGCAGACTGATTACAGGAGGGGAATCCGATGAGACTTTTTATTGCGATCAATTTATCGTCTGAGATCAGGGACGCCCTCATGAAGGTCCAGGACGAAATGTTTGACCGCGGAGTAAGAGGAAACTTCACTCCGGAAGCCAACATGCACCTGACGCTTGCTTTTATTGGTGACTACCCCGATCCGGAACCGGTTCTGGACGCGCTGGCCGAAGTGGAATTCACTCCTTTTGAGATTTCCCTGGACGGCATCGGCAGTTTCGGGGATCTCTGGTGGGCAGGGGTGAAAGAATCCACTCCGTTGGAGGCCGTCGTCCGCCGGGTTCGCAGAGCCCTGGCGGCGCATGACATTCCCTTCGACAAGAAACGCTTCTCCCCGCACATCACGCTGATTCGGAAGGCAAAGAACAGGATGCCCGGCGTGCAGTTGCGAAGCGCCGGCATGACCGTGGACATGGTTTCTCTCATGCGTTCCGACCGCGGCCGAAACGGCATGATCTACACGGAGCTCGGAGCAAGGGAAGCCGTGGCGGAATAACGAAACAAATTTCCGAAGATCGTCATCGGCCCGTGGTGGGATTGTTCTCTCACCACGGGCCGGTTCTCTGTTCCTGATCGGGTTTTTGATGCCGGAAGGCCGTTGGAAATCAGATCAGCTGTTCTGCCTGTGCGGCTGCCTCATGCTCCACATGAACGGGGACGTTCGCATATACAGACGGTTCGGGAAGGGGCAGCGACTGCATGTACTCATGCATGGCCTCGGCAACCTGTTTGCCTGTGGCGACGGCCTCTACCACGGTTCTCGCGCCGTGGGCGGCATCTCCGGCGGCAAAGACACCCGGACGGGAGGTATGCCCCATCTCGTCCACGATGAGCAAACCGGAGCGCTGCGTGTCGATGCCTTCCGTGGACTTCACGAGATTGGTCTCCAGCTCCTGGCTGACTGCCACAATGACGCCGGTGCAGGGATAGAGCTTTTCGCTTCCGGGAACTGCATGGAGCTTGCCGTTCTCGTCAAATTCGCTGTCCGCGAAGACCACGCCCTTGTCCAGAATCTCCACCGGAGTTTTCATCATCTCAAAGCCCACGCCCTCCAGCTTGGCATAGCTGGACTCGTATTGGCTGGCCGCGATCTGATCCCGCCGGTTGAACACGGTCACATGGTGTGCGCCATTGCGTACCGCCGTGCGGGCGCAGTCCATGGCAGAATTGCCCGAGCCGATCACAATGATCCGCTCACCGAGGTGAAAGGCCTTGGGGCTGGCCAGGTAGTTGATGGCAAACGCGACATGGCCGAGACTCTCTCCCTTGATGTGCAGGGAGCGCGGCTTCCAGAGCCCGGCGCCGACAAATACGCTCTGATATCCGTCCCGGAAGAGGTCGTCAATGGTGATCGCGCCGCCGATTGACGTATTGGGCCTGAACTGAATTCCTTTCAGTTCCAGATGGCGGTAGGCGATATCGTCCAGCACGGAATCCGGCAGGCGGAAATCCGGGATCCCATAGCGCAGGACGCCGCCGATCTTGTCACGGCTGTCGAAAATGGTGACGGCATAGCCGTAGCGGGCAAGGATGATGGCGATGGTCAGCCCGGCGGGTCCCGCGCCGATGATGGCGACCCGGCGTCCGTTTGACGGGGCGGGGCCTTTTGTCATCTGATTGGCATAAGTGGTCGAAATGTAGTTCTCGATCACGGAAAAGTGCACGGGAGAATCCTTGATGCCGCGGATGCAATGCCCTTCGCATTGTTTTTCATGGTTGCAGACCAGCGAACATACCGTCGTCAGCGGGTTGTTCTCAAAAAGCATCCAGCCGGCCTCGTTCAGCTTTCCGTCTTTCAAGAGCCGAATGACTTCCGGAATGTTCGTGTGGATCGGGCAGCCCTCCCTGCAGCGCGGCTTTTTACAGCCGAGGCAGCGATTGGCCTCCTCCATAACATGCAGTGCCATCGTTTTATCCTCCGT
>CAZMXF010000234.1:0-4481 GCA_964570015.1 uncultured Oscillospiraceae bacterium
AAGACGGCGTGACCTGGAACGAAGTCGACATCGACGCCTTCACCGAGGCCTGCGCACCGGTCTATGACTGGATCGTCGAAGAGTACGGCGCCAATCCCGATCTGCATCAGCAGCTGGTCGACCTGATCGCCGGCTTCCGCGCCGAGAAGGCCGCGTAATAATCACATTTCAGCCTGAACTGTACAGGAAAAACTTGGACTGCCCGTTATTCAGCGGGCAGTCCATGTCCGATTCATCCGGGTATCAATCTAAAACAGTAAGGATATACCTATGAAAAAGAAATCGCTCGCTATGCGGATTCTGACGAATTTGGATGCCGTGATCTGCGGCACAACGCTGACTGTTTGCGTGGTGCTGGTCAATCTGAATGTCGTTTTCCGCTATTTTCTGAACAATCCCATCAAATGGACCGATGAGGTCGTGACCAGTCTCTTCATCTGGACCGTCTTTATGGGCAGCGCCTATGCACACCGTCGGCACGCGCATCTGGGCGTGGATATCGTCATGAACCTGATTCACGGGAACGCGCGCCAGGTGATTGAGTTCGTCATGGACATCATACAGATTCTGATTCTTGCCCTGCTGACCTATATCAGCGCGCAGTATGTCTGCAATCTGATCTGGAAGCGCGGCATCATTTTCGGCACGGTGGACGGGGTCTGGCAGTATGTGGGCAAGATCAAGCTCACCATGACGGATACCCTGCGCATCCCGAAGTGGTACACCGGCATCGCGGTTCCGCTCGGCTTCGGTCTGTCGTTTATCTATGCCGTGTATTTCTTCCTGCGCGACCGCCTGCACCTGATCAAAGCAAAGCCGCAGGAGCCCGCCGAGACGGAGACTGAACAGGGAGGCGCTTACTGATGACACTGACATTTGTAAACCTCATTCCGATCTTTCTGGTCTTCATCCTTTACTTCCTCGGCATGCCGATCGTCTACGCGCTTTTCGGCTCCACCTTTGTTTACTTCTATTTCATTAACACCTCCGTCCAGCCCTGGACGATCCTCCAGAAGGTCATCAACTCGACCGGCTCCTTCTCGATGCTGGCGATCCCCTTCTTCGTCATGTCCGGCTCCGTCATGAACTACGGCGGCATCAGTGACAAGATGATGGACTTCTGCGAATGCGTCACCGGTCACATGAAGGGCGGCCTCGCCCAGGTCAACGTGCTGCTGAGCATGCTGATGGGCGGCTGCTCCGGCTCGGCCAACGCCGACTGCGCCATGCAGTCGAAGATGCTGGTCCCGGAGATGGAGAAGCGCGGCTACTCCAAGGCCTTCTCCGCCGCTATCACCGCGGCCTCCTCGGCCGCCACGCCGGTCATCCCTCCCGGAGTCAACCTGATTGTCTACTCGCTGATCGCCCAGGCCTCCCTCGGCCGCATCTTCGCGGCAGGCTACGTCCCGGGCATTCTGATGAGCATCTCGATGATGATCGTCGTGGCCATCATCGCGCATAAGCGCAACTATCCCACCACACGCGACAAGTTCCCGCCGATCAAGGAAGTGCTGAAACAGGCGTTCATCTCCTTCTGGGGTCTGTTCTTCCCCTTCGGCATCATCCTCGGTATGCGCTTCGGCCTGTTTACGCCGGCCGAAGGCGGCGCGGTCGCGGTGCTGTATTGCTTCATCATCGGCAAGTTTGTGTACCGCCAGCTGCACTTCCGGAAGCACTTTATCCCCATCATGCTCGACACCATCGCCGGCACCTCCAGTGTCGTGCTGATCATGGTCTCGGCCAGCACCTTCGGCTATTACATGAGCATGATCAACCTGCCCAAGATCGTCGCAGCTTCCATTACCACCCTCACCACCAACAAGTATGTGTTCCTGATGCTGGTCAATGTCGTGCTGCTGTTCATGGGCATGTTCCTCGAAGGCGGCGCCGCGCTGATGATCGCGACCCCGCTGCTGCTGCCCGTGGCCAAGACGCTCGGCGTGGACGTGATCCATTTCGGTCTGGTCTGCATTGTCAACATCATGATCGGCGGCATCACGCCTCCGTTCGGTTCCATGATGTTCACGACCTGCGGTATCACCGGCTGCCGGATCGGAGACTTCATCAAAGAAGTCTGGCCATTTATCATATGCCTCTTCCTCGTGCTGCTGCTCATCACTTTTGTCCCATGGCTGGTTACCATCGTTCCCAACCTGGTCTACGGCACGGCAAGCGGCAACCTGGTCAACTTCTAGTAGTTCCCGGGATGATCCGGATATCTCTTCACTTTCAAACAGGGCGGACACGTCACATCGTGTCCGCCCTGTTTTGCTTTATTATGTGCCGGATCAGCTTTCGGTTTTCTCCGCTTCTCTTCGGGATGCGCGGGATCAGAGATGCTCCGGCTCGCTGTTGCGCTCCCGCAGCCAGTCCCGGATCCGCTGGAGCAGAGACGGGCGGCGCCGGTAGAACTGTTTCCCCGTCTTCCCCTCCACAAACTTTGCAAACTCCCTCTGCTTCTCTCCGAGCTTCTCCTTCGGGATGCAGTAGCCGCCTGTGGAATTGGGAAAGAGGTAATAATACGCCGCATCCTCCCCCAGTTTCAGAAAGTCCCCGTAGCCCACCGGACTGAGCTGTTCCTCGTCTTTCTTTCCGGGATGGAAGGTGATCTCGACCCCCTTGTCGGTGAAGGTATATCGGGACGAGGGAAAGCCTTTTCCCGAGGCCTTGATGGTCTCGACAAGCTTTTTGGTCGTGTAATTCGACTGGCTGTAGGTGCTTGTCATCAGGTAGGCGCCGTATGCAACCAGCGCAATGCCCCAGAAATGGGAAAAGTTCATCGCGCCGATCACGACAACCGCGATGCTCAATAGGTTCCGCGCAATATAGTTCCGGATGCAAAACAGATCATACTGCATATGCGAAAGGGCTTTCAGGCTCTCTTCCGTATGGGTCATGGTTACTTCATATCTGTTCATACTGCTGTCCCTTCCCGGGGTCTTCCCGTGCTACCGCGAATGACCAGGCGGCTGCGATACTCCAGGCGCGTAATCGGATAGTCCGCCATCTTCTCCGGGCGCTCTTCCATTCTCTCCCGGAGGAGATGGAAGGCACTCGCGCCGTGATCCTGGGTGGAGTGGTCCACCGTCGTCAGGTCCATCCGACGGAAACCGGACGGAAACACATTGTCAAAACCGCACAGGCTGTAGTCCTCCGGCACACGAAAGCCCTTCTCCAGGAGGCCGTCCAGCACGCCGTAGCCAACCATGTCATTGATGGCGACAATGCCGGTAATCTTCGGGTTCTGGATACACTCATAGGCAAGTTCTCTGCCGGAATCCATCTCAATCGTAACGGACTGGATTTCCTGCTCATAGCCGTTATCCTTGCAGTATACCGTCACGCTGCCCTCCGGGCACAGGCGACGGTACGCAGCCTGCAGCCCGTCGCAGCGGCTCACACGGGAGATGTGATGCGCATTCAGAGACGTGGTCAGATAGGCGATGTGTTTGTGGCCAAGGCCGATCAGATACTCGGCGACCATCTCCCCCGCCTGAAAATTATTGACATCCACCGTGTCGATTCCAAGCTCGTTCACGATGTCTCCGATCGCAACAATCGGGATGCTTCTGTCGATTTCCCTCGCCCGTTCAGCCTGCAGCGGATTCATCAGGTAGATAATGCCGGCGACATTCTGCTGTGCAAGCATATTGAGGATCGTGAGTTCCGTGAGAGGATTCCAGTACGTGTTATAGATCTGCGCTACATAGCCGCTCGCAAGGGCAGCACGGTCGATCCCCATCATGATCGTCGTATGATAGGCATTGTTGACAGACGGGCTGATCACGGCAATCTGCCTGGTCTTGTTCCGGGCAGACGGCGGAACATACTGCAGTTCCTGGGCCGCCTCCAGGACCCGGGCGACCAGTTCCGGCGTAAAACGTGAGAGATTCTTCCGATTCAGGATCATGGAGACACTTGCCGTCGTGACGCCGGTGGCCTCCGCAATATCTTTTAATGTTACCTTTTTACTCAATCCGGCACCTTCCTTGCGCAACAGGGATTTTTCGCTAAATTTCTGTTTAATTTAATCACAGAATTAAGCAATGTGCAATCGTCAAAATTCACAAAATTCAGTTAAATGTTCTGGTGAAAGCGCCGATTTTTAGTCGTATTGCCTGTCAAATATCTGCCGTTTGTTGACTTCAGGTTCATTGTGTGTTAACATTTAAAGCGTAAATTGCTTCGCAATTGAAAAATTTAAACAGTCTCCGATTGATCATAACCGGAGCAGGAAAGGAAGAGCCACATGAAAAAGTATCTCGCATTACTCCTTACGCTTGTGATGGTCGTCGCGCTCTGCAGCGTCGGCACCACCGCTTCAGCCGCCAACGATGATTATCACATCACCCTCAAGCTCAGCCACGTTTTCGCCCCCACCGAACAGCTCACCGTTGAGATGGAGCAGGTCGCGGCCCGTATCCTTGAGCGCACCAACGGCGCTGTCGAGATTCAGACCTACGGCTCCAGCCAGCTGGCTG
>CAZMXF010000235.1:0-4474 GCA_964570015.1 uncultured Oscillospiraceae bacterium
TCGGCAATAACAAAGTTGAAGGATGTATGTGCGAGGCGCAGTGCTTCGTCACGCAACCCGACTGTAAACTTGTCCATCCCGTGTGGGACGAATAGATAACTCATCATCCAGCGATAACGGAAAAAACCTTTCACATTCCGCGGAACTATGATGAAACGGCCGAGAACAGACATCAGATAGAGCCAGCGGGTATAATCATAGAAGGTATCCTTCACTCCGCGCCATTCGCGACGGGCACGCACCTTAAGCTTCTCATCATAGATCTTGCCGGGCGACTGTTCACCGGCACGCCTGACCGGATTGACGACCTTTTGAACTGTCTTCATGCTTTCCCACCTCTCTGAATGGACTTGATCTCTATGCTCTCAACAAAGGCCTGAACACGGGTTCTCATCTGTCCGGCGGAGGATGCAATGCTGTAAGGACGGTCAACCGACAGCACCGGATAACCGTAATCATCCTTCAGCATGGCAGAGCCGAGCGTTCTCTCATAAGCCCAGGGATCGCAGAACTTTACCTGCTCATAAATGATTCCGTCCGCCTTGTATTCCTTTGCCAGATCCGCTACATACTGCTTTCGTCCGTATACCTTCTCCATGTTCATCATACGGGGACACTGACAATTTTGGATATAATGGCGGCAGACCTGTGTCAGGGCATCCTCTTCATCATTCAGGACAATCTCGTTGCGTCCGGGATAGGATCCGAAACAGAACCTGTCGCAGCAGACAAACGCCCCCTGCTCTTCGATCAGTTTGATCAGATCGCTGTCATCCACTTCAGAGCCCACCAGCAGAATCCGTGCACGCCAGGGCTGCTTTTCATCCGGCTCACGGTTCTTCAGCTCTTCCAGGGTTTCTTCCAGCTTTTCCCTGATCAGGTGCTTGGGACATACATAGCTGGCCAGCGTAATCACGTGGTACTCATAACCCGTGATGCGGGGCCTGTCTTCCTTGCGGAATTCCCCGATGGCACGGATCAGGCGGCAGATCTCATTGTGCTCCGTGACAGCTTTGCGGATCGACTCATCTGAAATGTTGATGCCGTACTTTTCGTGCAGTGGATTGAGAATGTGATTCGTGCACTGAAGCACAGCCAGATTCACATCGTTCTCCGTATTTTTGAAAGCGATCTCCATATACTCATGAAAGAAGTTCGGATTGTCCTTCCCCATGGTTTTGAGCAGTTCCATGTTTTCCACCGCACGGTTCATCATGGTACATCCGTCCGGGGTAATCACGCAGTCGGCAAAATTGAAACCGCCCTCTATGGCGCGTTCGAGCAGAGCACGGCTTGGCTCGCACAGCAGGTTGGTCATGTAATAAGTCGCGATATCCATAGAACCGGTGTGTGGGGCATGCAGGCGTATGGAAAACGCACGGTCCAGGTTCAGCAACGGTTCCGGGACATTTTCGCAGGTATAGGCAACGCAGACCTTTCCTTCTTCCCTGGCCTGCGTAATCAACGCGTTATTGGCCACCTGAAGGAGATCTTCAAAATACTGCAGATGTTTCAGGTCTCTCATTGGAGTAACAATTCCCCCCTATAATGATATGTATCCGTTTGTGATCTGTTCCTCACAGATCATCCTCTCCCCTTTTCTCGTTTTATTGTACAGATTTCCATCTGTTTTTTCAATCACGATCCTTCACGATTCTTAATTTTATGATAAATGTAGAAAAAAAACAGTTTGTTTTGTCGGAAATCGCCAAGGCTCTTTTGACAACTTTTTTATTCTGTCATGACAGCCTTTCATTTTACCTCTTGCCCTTTTTTCACCGAAATGCTATGATGCTTCTGGCATGCTGTTCCAAGATCATAAGCCGCATTCTTTCATGCCAGAAGGAGGTGTCCGCTGTGCTGACCTATACGCTGTCCTCCGCAGGTTCTGTCCCGTTATACGAACAGCTGGTTTCCTGTCTGCGTGAGGATATTCTATCAGGGCGTATCCCGCCCGGGTCCCATCTGCCATCCAAGCGCAGCTTCGCTGGTAACCTCGGCGTCAGTTCCATTACTGTCGAAGCAGCCTACGGGCGCCTTATGGATGAGGGATACGTCTTTTCTGAGCCGAAGCGTGGTTATTTCGTTTCGCAGTTTATTCATCCTGATTCGGTACATACCATCTCGCATACTACCGACATCCGCCTTCCCGGAAATGAGAAAGTATACTCGCTCGATCTCTCCGGTAACCGCACACCGCCTGAGCGCTTTCCCTTCTCGGTATGGACCCATTTGCTTCGGGAGACGGTCAATGATAAGCGTTCCGAGCTGCTGATCTCTTCTCCCTGCGGAGGCGTGCCGGAGCTGCGTTCCGCTATTGCCTGGCACCTCAAGTCTTTTCGAGGGATGAATGTGGATCCGGATCAGATCGTAGTCGGTGCCGGCACCGAATATCTGTACGGTCTTCTGATTCAGCTGCTGGGAGCGGAGCGGGTGTTCTGTCTGGAGGATCCCGGTTATCGCAAGATCGCACAGATCTACACCTCTCACCGGGTAACCTGCCGCTGGGCACCAATGGATGAGTCCGGCATCACGGTCTCGGGCCTGCTTACCGCCGGCGCCGATGTAGCTCATATCAGCCCTACCCATCATTTTCCCACCGGCATCACCATGCCGATCACACGGCGGTATGAACTTCTCTCCTGGGCAGATGCGCGTCCCGGCCGCTGCATCATAGAAGATGACTATGACAGTGAGTTCCGCCTCACCGGTCGCCCGATTCCTTCCCTGCAGAGCATCGATGAACATGGCCGTGTCATCTATATGAATACCTTCTCCAAGAGTATCGCTTCCACTATCCGTATCAGCTACATGGTTCTGCCGCCCGCCCTGGCAAACGAGTATTACAGCCGACTCTCATTTTATTCCTGTACAGTCTCCACCTTTGAGCAGTATACCCTTGCACGATTTATTTCGGACGGGTATTTTGAAAAGCACTTAAACCGGATGCGGCTCTTCTACGCCCGGCTGCGCAAGCAGCTGCTGCTGCAGATCGCCGCTTCTCCCATCGCCGATCGGATCGATGTACAGGAAAGGGATTCCGGTCTTCATTTCCTGCTGAAGCTCAACACCCGACGCCCCGATGCGGAGCTCCGGGAACTGCTGTCTTCCCGCGGGATCAATCTCCTCCCTCTTTCCGCATATTACAGGAATCCCGACAATGCGCCGGAACACACTTTTGTATTCAACTATTCTTCACTTGATACTTCGGTGCTGGAACAGGCTCTCCCTGTCTTGGCCGAATTCATCTGACCATATCACCTGCTACGGAGGTATCGCCCATGAATCATCATTATTCTGAAGTTGCCGTCATCGGCGGCGGCGCATCCGGCATGATCGCGGCTCTGACCGCGGCAGAGGTTTCGGGCAGACATGTTCTTCTGTTGGAACGGCAGCAGCGCATCGGCCGGAAGCTTCTCGCCACCGGAAACGGCCGCTGTAACCTCTCCAACCGGGACGCTGCCCCGGCTGACTATTTTGGTACGGATCCTTCTTTTGCTGCATATGCGCTCTCCAACTTTCGCTCTGTCGATACCCAGCGCTTCTTCGCCCATCTGGGGCTCCTGACCACCACTGAGCCGGATGGAAGGATTTATCCTCTGTCGGATTCATCCAACAGCGTGCTTGACGTTCTCCGTTTCGGGCTGGATCGAGCCGGAGTCGAACTGCGCTGCTCCTTTCCTGTGGAGGAGATTCAGCCCGACAGAAAGGGATATACGCTTCGCAGCGGAACAGAGCGAGTTCATGCGGATGCGGTGATTCTCGCCTGTGGTGGCGCAGCCGGTGCAAAGCTCGGAGGTGTGACCGACGGGTACCGTCTGGGGAAGGCACTCGGTCACAGGCGGTCTTCCCTGTACCCCTCATTGACACGGATTCTCACAGATCCGGAGTATCCCCGTTCGCTGAAAGGCATTCGGGTGCAGGCTTCACTGAATCTTACCCGGCATGGGGTTTCTCTGGCACACGGCAGCGGAGAAGTCCAGTTTACCGAGTCCGGGATTTCCGGACCGGCAGGATTTGATCTCTCACGCGCCGTCTCCTTCGGCGGAGACGATCAAGTATTGCATATGAAGCTTCTTCCGTTTGACGAAGATGCCGTTTTCAACCTGGTGCAAGCCAGGCAGAAGCAGTTTCCCGATCTCGAAGCGTCAGAACTCTTCACCGGCATGCTCCACAATCGGCTTGGCCGTGTCGTCGTGAAGGCAGCCGCAATCTCTGCTGCCATGCCTCTCGCTTCTCTATCCGTAGAAGATCTTCGTCGGGCAGCCAGGCAGTGCACGGATTTTTGTCTGCCGGTCCGTGGTGTAGATGGGTTTGACGCGGCACAGGTCACTGCCGGCGGTCTGCTGACGGAGGATTTTGACCCGAAGACGATGCAAAGCCGGCTCCATCCTGGCCTTTTTGCCTGCGGGGAACTGCTGGACATCGACGGTCCCTGCGGCGGTTACAACCTGCAGTGGGCCTGGGCCAGCGG
>CAZMXF010000236.1:0-4448 GCA_964570015.1 uncultured Oscillospiraceae bacterium
CGACGCGGGTTGCGGGACCGCCGGGCCAGCCGGTGGTGCTCATCAGACCGCCCATGGCCTGGCCGACGATGTCGTAGCCGGCGCGCTTGCTGAAGGGACCGGTGTGGCCGAAACCGGAGACGGAGCCGTAGATGATGCCGGGGTTGACTTCCTTCAGGACATCATAGCCGAGGCCCAGCTTTTCCATGGTGCCGGGGCGATAGTTCTCGATGACCACGTCAGCCTTCTTGACCAGTTCCAGGAACATGGCCTTGGCATCCGGATCCTTCAGATTCAGGGTGCAGCCGAGCTTGCTGCGGTTGAAGTTGGCATAGTAAACGCTGTTTTCATTAATGAAGGGGCCCATCTTGCGGGTGTCGTCACCGCCCTTGGGGTTTTCGAGCTTGATGACCGTTGCGCCCATATCCGCGAGAATCATACCGCAGTAGGGGCCTGCGAGTACGCGAGTCAGGTCCAGTACAACAACGCCGTCCAAAAGTCCTTTTTCCATGAGAATACTCCTTTCAATTCTGTTCATCTGTTGAATGTATGTTATGTTTTTTGAGATATCGGGTTTTCGATCAGGGGAAGCTTACAGGATGCTGTAGAGGCCGATGAGTGCGGCGACAACGATGATGCCGAGCATCAGAGCGGAGATACCGAAGAGCTGAACAAAGAGCTTGTTTTCCTTCTCCTTGGTGAATTCGAGGTCGGTGGCATTTGCCGCCATGATCAGGCCGCCGCCGGTGGAGGCGGGGCTCAGACCGGCAAAGGCAGCGGTGAGCGCCATGATGGAGATCAGGCCATTCGGGGAGACGCCGACCTTTGTCGCAATGTCACCGACGGTCGGGACCAGCGTGGGCCACACAACACCGATGGCAGAGCTGAACCAGGACATGATGCCGGCGGTCAGACCCTGGATCGCAACGGCGGTGCGCGGGGTCATGATGGAGGCCAGCGCGTTGGACAGGAGGGTGACGCCGCCGACGTTGATGACGGCTTCCATCAGCATGCCGAAGCCGGTGACCATCAGGAGCGTAGACCAGGAGATGGCTTTGAAGACTTCCTTTTCATCGGCAGCCTTGACCAGAATCAGGAAGATGCCGACGGCAAAGGAGATGAGACCGACGTTGCGCTTGAAGAAGGCGCAGGCGATGATGACCACGACGAAGCCCAGCAGGGTGAGGATCTGGTGGACACTGAACTTGGGGAGGTCTTCCTTCTCCATCCGCCGGGTCTCAACCTTGTGACCCTTGAAGACGAAGAAGACGATCAGTGAGAGGACAATTGTGGTGACAGCGGCGTAGATGATCAGGGGAGTCTGATAGCCGGCGATGCCCTGCGGCTCGGCCAGACTGCGAATCAGGACCGACTCCGGCGTGATCGGGGAGAAGCGACCGGCAAAAGAGCCGATTTCACCGATCAGGGCCAGCATCACGGAGTTATAGCCGGTGGACTTGCCGAGGGGGAGGGAGAGCGCGGCGACGATACCGAGGGCAGGAACACAGCCGGGGCCGATGGCGGCGATCACAACGCCGATGAGATAGATCAGGATGGGGGCGACAATGGCATGGCCGCCGGAGAGCTGCAGGAACTTCTTGCTCATCAGTTCCAGGGATCCGTTGGTGATGCCGACGGAACACAGGAAGGAGACACCCAGCAGCATGATGAAGAGACTTGCACTGAAGCCGCCGATGGTTTTGGAATCCGACTGACCGATGCAGGTGCCGAAGATGGTGACAGCGAGGATCGCGACGAGACCGACGTTGACCTTGCGGAAGAAGCCGATCAGAATGACCGCCACAAGGACAATCAGGGAAATAAGTGCGAGACTGTTCATGAGTTCTTTACCTCCTGAAGATTTGTTCTGGAATTGTTTGCGAGGATCTTGCTTTTCTTCTTGCCAATACCATACCACATGTGTTAATATAAGTAAAATATTTGATATTGATAGAATAATAGATTTTGACTATAATAGAACTCAGGAGGGAAGACGCGATGAAGCTGTCGCAGATGCGTTATTTTTCAGCATCCTGTCACGCGGGAAACATCAGCAGAGCGGCCGAGGAGCTGCATATTGCCCAACCGTCTGTCACAGCGGCCATCAAGGCCTTGGAAGATGAGCTTGGGGTTTCCCTGTTGCACCGTGGAAACCGATCGGTTTCCCCTACACCGGACGGAGAGCGTTTTTTACACCGCTGCGATCAGATTCTGGCTGAAGTAGACAGTCTGACAGAAGAATTTGCCGAATTGAGCAGAAAGCACCGGACCATCAACGTCGGAATCCCGCCGATGATCGGCTCCATCCTTTTTCCGGAAATCTTCCACAGCTTTCGTGCAAAGCATCCGGATATCGTCATCAACCCCGTGGAACTCGGATCTGAAGCTGCACGAGAGGCCGTAGTGAACGGAGAGCTGGATCTCGCGGTCATCACGATGGGAGAGGATCTGCCGACCCGATTGGATACCCTCCGCCTGACCAGCTATGACATGATGTACTGTGTCGGAAAAAAGCACCCTCTTGCGAACAGAAAAACCGTCTCCCTGAGGGAGACGGCGGAGTACCCGATGATTCTCTTTTCCGGCGGATATTATCAGAACCGCCTGCTGGAAAGCCGTTTTCGCCTTTTGGAGATTCAGCCGGATGTGCTCTTCCACTCCAATCAGCTGACGACCATCAAGAGATTTATCCGGCAGAATCTGGCCTGTGGCTTTATCATGTCCCAGGTTATTCAGAAAGAAGATGCCATTGTGACGATCCCGGTGGAAGAGGGACTGACCCTGAACGTTGCAGTTGTCTGGAGAAAGGACGACTACCTGACCAGGGAGGCGAAGACTTTCATCAATTTCTGCCGCAGGACCTTTGATGCAAAATAATGATTATTTACGGAATGGATAGGAATTTCTCCGCGGCATGCGTATAATGAGAGCAGAGAGAAAAATACACGGAGGTGAATATTGATGATTATAAGCAGAAGACTGATCAGCGCAGCGATTGCCCTGGTGGGGTCAACGGTCGGACTGGTGCTGTCGGCGGCCCATACAAAGAAGGACCTGATCGACATCCGGCATGAAAGACTGGAAGAACTGACAAGAGCAAAGGAAAAGCACATGAACAAGCTGAATGCCGGTCTTGAGGAATACAGAAATACAACCGGCGCGGTCCTGATCGACGTCCGGGAAAAGGAAGACTATGACAAGGGACACATTCCGGGTGCGGTTTACGCAGATCTGCGGACGATTCGTTTTTTGCACTACGGGCTCGAGACGCCGATCTTCCTCTACTGCTACCGCGGCAACCGCAGCGCCATGGCGGCAGGAATCCTGCGGGAAGCAGGATTTCAGAACGTGAAGGACATCGGCGGAATCGACTGGTACAGCGGAGAACTGGAACAATAAACAGCAACTGCCGGCGGAATCGCCGGCAGTTGCTGTTTTAAATTGAAGAATGAAAGAAGATCAGACCGCGCCGGGTTTGCCGAGCATGCGGAACATATTCTTCTTATAGGCCTCGACACCGGGCTGGTCGAAGGGATTGACGCCGGACATGTAGCCGGAGAGCGCGCAGGCGAGTTCAAAGAAGCCGATGAGTTCGGCAAGGCCTTCTTCGTCGCGGGCGGAGCAGTTGATGACGATGTTGGGAACACCGCCGTCAATGTGTGCTTCGCGGACAGCCTCTGCGGCGACATTGCAGATCTCTGCGAGGTCCCGGCCAGCGATGTAGTCCAGACCGTCGGCGTTGTCCTCGGAAGAGGGGACGGGATAGGCGTGACGGGAATGGGTGAAGCGGACGATGGACTCCATCAGATTCCGCGGACCTTGCTGAATGTACTGACCCATGGAGTGCAGGTCGGCGGTGAATTCCACAGAGGCGGGAAGGATACCCTTATTGTCCTTGCCTTCGCTCTCACCGTAGAGCTGTTTCCACCACTCCGCCATGAAACGGAAGCTGGGCTCATAGCAGCCGAGAATTTCAACGGTGTAGCCCTTGCTGTAGAGATTCTGCCGGGCGGCGGCGTACTGCCAGGCGGGATTTTCGGGGCTGCGCATATCCAGCGCCTCAAACTCACGGATCGCTGCAGTGATGACACGGCGGACATCGATCCCCGCAACAGCCATCGGGAGCAGACCGACCGCGGAGAAGACGCTGAAGCGGCCGCCGACATCGTCGGGAACCACAAAGCTCTCCCAGCCGTTGGCGTCGGCCAGAGACTTCAGCACGCCGCGGTGCGCGTCGGTGGTGGCAAAGATGTGCTTTCCGGCATCGGCGCCGTACTTCTTGTCAAGCAGCTCGCGGAAGATGCGGAACGCGATGGCGGGCTCCAGCGTCGTGCCGGATTTGGAAATGACGTTCACATCAAAGTCGCGGCCGCCGAGCTTTTCAATCGTGTCACTCAGGGCGTCGGCCGAAAGGCCGTTGCCGACGAAGAAGATCTCGGGATCACCGCGGCCGAGAACCGGACGCAGCA
>CAZMXF010000237.1:0-4418 GCA_964570015.1 uncultured Oscillospiraceae bacterium
ATAAATGACTCTGAATCCAACTGAGACCGGTTGTTTTTCCCGCGCTTGGACCTCCAGTAATGACAATTTTGCGGATGCTCATCATTTCCTCCGTGTAATTTCTTAGATACGAGTCTTTTTATGAATTGTACCTGTTTTCTGTTCTTCTTTTTCTTGCCCGAACAGAGCAGCGGCTTCTTCCAGTTCATCCTGAATATGAATATGTTGAGGACATACCTTCTCACATTGCCCGTATCGGATGCAGTTTACCGCCTGCTGCCTCCCGTGCCCGCCTACCAGTCAGCGTTCTCTTCCCGCCGCAATCGCCTTGTTTCCGTATAAAGCGTAGATATTCTTAGCTGTAAATGTACCTGAGATTCCATTTTCCTTAGGACATACCTTGGCACAATAATTGCATGATGTACATGGGATGAGTGGAATCTTTTCCAGCTCTTTTCTAGCCCGGTCGATCACAGTGGACTGCTCTTCCGTCAGGCCTGTAAAGTCTTTCATATAGGAAATGTTGTCTTCCATCTGTGCAAGATCGCTCATTCCTGAAAGCGCAACAAGTACTCCGTCCAAATCAGCAGCAAAACGGATTCCCCAGGAAGCGTAAGACAGATCCGGATCGGCACTTTTCAGGACGTTGGCAACCGTCTCGGAAGAATTTGCAAGCAGCCCTCCTTTCAGCGGCTCCATGATGACAACCCGTTTCCCATACTTCCGGGCCATCTCATAGACGCCTCTGGACTGAATGGACGGCTCTTCCCAGTCAGCATAGTTTATCTGAAGCTGCACGAATTCAGCCTCGGGATGTGTCTGAAGAATTGTCTCCAGTTCCCCGGGAGTTGAATGGAATGAGATGCCAATATGTCTGATTATTCCTTCAGCTTTCTTCTCTTTCACATACTCCCAGAGATCAAAATCATCAATGAAGTGCATGCGCATCTCCCCGAGATTATAAAGAAGATATCCACTATTTGATTATTTATTCACGATAAAGGTGTCAAGCAAGGTCTTACCCGAAAGAAAAACAAACAGATCTACTTGCATTCTATAGTAAGTGCTCTCTTTATCCGCGGCGGTTCAACTGATTCTGTGTTTTTTCATTCCACTGCCCAATCCGCTTCAGTTCCGCTTCTTTGTTCCATATAAAGCTGGTCCTCATTTCTGTCCCATGATAGATATTGGTAAAGTTTTCCCAATGTTTCATGAAGATGGGGACAGCCGGGAGCAGAAGAATCAGCATCCCTGGAAGGAAGCCTGTCTTCCAGTAATAACAACCAGGAAAGACAAGGGACATCGTCGGCGCGACCAGACACACATAACGTGTCCCGAAAGCAAGCAGGATCGCAATACCAAGCAAAAGAAAGAACCATTGCCAGCGCCATGCCAGCACCGCTCCACCTAGGGCGGCCAGTCCTTTACCACCGTGAAAACCCAGAAGCACCGGGAACATATGTCCGATGATGCATGCCACACTGCCAAGAGGTCCGGCAACAGGCATCGCCGGAAACAGGTTTTCACAAATCTTCCAAGCAAGAAAAGCTTTGAGGATATCAAGAGCCGCTGTAATAAAGAAAGCATGCTTACCGACCAGGAGGAAAGCATTCGTAGCACCAAGATTGCCGGAACCCTCTTTCCGCATATCATATCCTTTTGTCTTTCCAAACAGAAATGCCGGGCTGAAATTGCCTATAAAATATCCGATTAGAGCACAAACGAAGGCCATTATCAAATTACTCATCTACTTCATCCACCTTTTCTTGCAATCAATGCATCCGGTTTCAACTTTTTCAATGTCACAATACTTAATAGTAATTGTTCCTGCCATAGTTTACTCCTTCTGTGGAGTTTCTCTATTATTTCATAGCTTGCTTTGATATCCCCAATATAGAACTAAGCTGATGAATAGCGATTCCCGCTGTATCACCAAACATTCCATTTTCCGGTGATACGTTATAGCAATAATTGCTGATAATTTCCGGTCCAAAACCATATTGTTGTCTATATATAGCCGACACAGCATTGTACAGAACCTGTCCCCAACGCTGATGATAAGATGAAGTAACAATTGTCATCGACTTCACAGTCTGGTTTTTCATGATGGCAAGGGTATTTACGGCGTTTTCAGCAGTAGTCATCGCTCTTTCGTCCGTAAAGATTCTTTCCGGGCTGATCCCACACTGATTTGAAAGATAGTCTTTCATCATGCCCGCTTCCGTATGATGCTCCGGATTATTCGCTCCAGTTGAACCACCGGAGCAGACCAGAATTGTATTCGGAAACTCTTTTGCCGCTGCGGCTGCTGCATCACAGCGGCCTTTCAGTTCTTCCGTCATCTCCCCGTCCCGTAGTTCATAGCCCAAAATAACAAAAGCATGAGCAGATGAATCTGGAATACCGGAATCATTCAGTTCCGGTGCTGTTCCCTCTCCGCTATACATAATCAGCTTATATTCATGATCAAGATACACTTTTTCCCAATGTTCTGTAATCGATTTTGCTACAGCATAGTCTCTCGGACTGACTGCTTTAATTGTCTCAAGATCAAATACAAGGCTTTTGTTTTCTGATGGTGTGTTGTTTTCGTAAGCATCCAAAAGATCTGAGAGAAGATGCCCGAAGTTAATTCTATTACCATCTGAGATTCTGTATTCCTGCCTATGCTGAAACAGTCCCAGCAAGAACACAGTACACAGACAGATTCCTGTCAGCACACTAACAAATTTTTTCATAGCGGCGCTCCCCTTCAAAGCAAGTAAGATCTTGTAAGTCCTGTCAATGCCCAGAACAATGATGTTTATCTTCCACGCCTTTAGATCATCGGTATTCCTTTCTTTCAAAAAACTGCTCGATGACTTTAGACGCACCATCGGCATTGTTGTCATCGGTGATAATGTCTGCAATCCTTTTTACCTTATCGTCAGCATTTCCCATCGCAACAGCTGTCCCTGCGGCCTTCAGCATGCCCATATCATTATCGTTATCCCCAATAGCCATAATCCCGCTTTTTTCAACTGACAGATGCTCTGCCAGTTTGGCAAGAGCCAATCCCTTGTCTGCTTCCGGGCTGCCGATCTCAACATCAACCTTGCCGGTCAGAACTGTCCGAACAATCCATTTTTCGTTTATCACCCGATTCAGTTCATCTCGTTCTGTCTGATCATGAGCTATAAACCATATGTTTTCGACACCGTTTTCTGATGAGCTTATGACTCCCTCCATATCATACGTAATCCGTCTGCTCTTACGTATATAGGTTTCTAGTCCCGGGTTGTCTATCATTCCGATATGACGGTTGAAGGGCTCCAGCTCACAGTAGCCAATACCATCAACAAACACTGCATATACCAGATCGAGCTTTCTTAGCATATCAACAATTTCAAGAGCAGGCTCCGGATCCAGATTTGCGCTTCGGAGGGAGGCACACTGCACCAGATCCGTCATTACCGCTCCGTTGGAACTTATCACATACCCAAGTCCTTTCAGGGACATGAGTTCATCCGGAATTCCGTGAAACGGCCTTCCGGTAACCAGTGCAATAGCAATCCCGGCCTCTGCGGCAGACTCAATGGCAGTTTTTGTTCTGGCTGTAAGTTTTTTCTCTCTTGTGAGTATTGTGCCGTCAATATCCAATGCCAAAAGCCTTATATCATTCATATTGTTATAACTCTTCATCTGCTCCAAGTCCACACAGGAACTTCTGGTGCCTCAACTGCTACCTGCATGTACATAGTTTTCTCCCTCTGCATCGCATCGTTCTGCACCATTTACATCCCTGCCTCTGTTCAGTCTCTGGATACTTGTCGTTCCAAAGTGCGTCTTTTCTCTTAGGGACCAATGCACTGTAATTATATCATTATTTTTTCATGAAATCGACCTGTTATTTGTGTAGTCAAGTGCCCATTAACCAGCAATCAGCAGAATTGCTTTATAAGCTATATAATAACACCAGAATTTGTGGAAAAGAAAATGAAGAGAGCCATTGTGACTAGAGAAAGACCAGCGGATATTGTTCCCCTGGTCTTCTTGAATATGTGTATTCTCTTTGTCCTTCTCTGATCTGCTTGTTTAACGCTCAGTAAATGTGCATACTGGTTTAATAACGCTATGTCACTGGATAAGCACTATTTCTCATAGACAGCTTTTGAAGAAATCAACAATCCCATTTTCCACGTCACGCTTGATCTCATCATAATTGTGGATCTCATGACGATATCCGGAATACAGTTTTGTCTTTACCTTGTGTCCGGTCTCAGCAAGCCAGTTGGTAGTCTGGTAGACGCCCTCTCCCCAGTTGCCTACCGGATCAAGGTCACCGCCGATATTGTAAATTGGAAGTCCGACAGGAACTTTTTTCGCCCATTCCGTTCCCTGGATGCAGTCCATCATTTCACAGAAATACAGCATGGAGCGGTTATTAGTCGGCTTGGTAA
>CAZMXF010000238.1:0-4411 GCA_964570015.1 uncultured Oscillospiraceae bacterium
TATCGGTCAGGAAGGTGGGACACCAGGAGTCATAGACCTGCCAGAGAAGCAGAATACCGAAGAAGGCAAAGCCGATGAGTGCCGTGCGCCGGTAGTTGAGCTTCAGAAGGGGAGCTTCTGCCTTTTTCATGGTGATTTCTTTTCATTGAGGACATCGCATTCCGGCATAAGTTCTTCAGAGATTGTCTTGAGAATCCGATCAAAAACCCTGAGCTCTTCTTCAGAGAAACGATCCTGGATCCGCCGGCAAACCGTGTCCTCATAGGAGGTCAGAAAGGCCATGTAGTTATAGTACTTCTCGGAGAGCACGAGATGATATTCCCGGCGATCCGTTTCGGAATTCTGACGGACGAGATAACCCTTGCGCATCAGGCTGTTGACCTTATAAGTGGCGTTCGACTGGGAGATGTTCAGAAAGTCGGCAAATTCCCCGATGGTAGGCGCGCCGAGAAGATCGATGATCTCAAGAGAGCAGGCCTCCATGGCGGACAGCGAGCCGTCGCGCTCACGGACAGATTCAAAAATCTTGCGGAAAAACTGGAACTTGAACTTATCAAAGACAGTGGTAAAGTTTTCTTCAATCATAGCTCATACTTCCTGTTCCTTTAAAAATTTGATATAACTGCATCTTTATTCTACTCCGCCAATAGTCATTTGTAAACAAAAATTCACACAATTTTTCTCCAAAAACTATTAATTATTGCTGTATCATGACAGGAACGCGCTGAGAATTCAGACTCTCCTCAGGAGAGGACAGATATACAGGGAAAAGAATATCTGTCAGTCCATATGATTCATTACCAAAATGTGAATTCTATGCAGACACCAGCAGAATCACTTGACATTTGTTCGGAACGATGGTATATTAGCACTCAAGAAGAGAGAGTGCCAACAGTCCTGTAAGGTGAGTGCTAAGATGAGCATCAGCGAGAGGAAAAAAAGAATACTGGCGGCGGTCGTCGATGAATATATTCGTACGGCAGAGCCGGTGGGCAGCAAACATCTGGCGGAAAACGCGGGGCTTGGCTGCTCCTCCGCCACCATTCGGAATGAACTGGCGGAGCTGGTAGCGCTGGGATATCTGGAACAGCCGCATACCTCCGCGGGGCGGGTTCCGACCCCGATGGGCTATCGCCTGTATGTCAATGAGCTGATGCAGAAGCAGAAGTATTCTCTTGAAGAGACGGAGGAGATCAACCGACGCCTCAATGCCAAACTCCAAGAACTGGACGACACAATCAGCAGCATCAGCCGCCTCGCATCCCAGATTACCGATTATCCGGCGCTGGCGCTTACAGCGGCTTCGCCGATGACGATCAAACGCTTCGATCTCATCTATGTGGATGCGAATACCTTCATCATTGTGCTGATGCTCTCCAACAACTCCGTGAAGTCAAAGCTTGTGCATCTGCCGGTTTCGGTGGATCAGATGATGGTCCAAAAGCTGAGCGCCCTGTTCAATTCCGGTTTTACCGGTATTACGGAAGACCAGATCACACCGTTGCTGATCCACTCGACAGAGCGGGCGGCAGATGACGGAATGGGGCTGACCTCCGTGATTGCGGCTTTCGCGATTGAGACACTCTCCGAAGCGGCAACGCCTTCGGCCTTTGTGTCCGGGGAGAACCGCCTGCTGAGCCAGCCGGAGTTCCGGGACCCGGACAAAGCACACAGGTTGATGAGCTATCTCTCGGGAGGCGGGTATGTCCTGCCGCCGGCCGATGGAAAAACAATCGGAGAGGACAGCGAAATTCGGGTCCTGATCGGCCCGGAAAACATTGCCGAAGAGCTGAAAGATTCCAGCGTGGTGATCGCCAGCTATGATGCCGGAGACAACACGCGCGGTCTGATCGGGATCGTGGGACCGACAAGGATGGACTACTCCGCTGTGGCAGCCAAGCTTCGGTTTCTTGCAGCGGGACTCTCCAGACGGCTGGGAAGCGGGGAAGCTCCGCCGGAGGGAATGCATAACAAACTGATTATCAAAAACAGCGAGGATAAAGACCGATGAACGACGAACAGAAGAAAGATATGACACCGGAACAGGATCCGGTGGGAAACACTTCTCCGGAGGAGAAGGCAGCCAAACAGGCAGTGGAAGACACAGAGAAGGAAAGCGTCACCGAACAAGACAATGACGCGGAAGCCGCGAAGGGTGAAGAAGGAAAGGACGCCGAAAAGAAGGAAAAACGGAGATTCGGCAGAAAGCCCTCCAAGGAAGAAGAAAAGATTGCCGCCCTCGAAAAAGAGAAGGCCGACCTCAACGACAAGTTCCTGCGGATCTGTGCGGAGTACGACAACTTTCGCAAGCGCAGTCAGAAGGAAAAGGATGCGCTGTACGGCGACATCAAAGCCAACACGGTGACCCAGTTCCTGCCGGTCTATGACAATCTGGAGCGTGCCCTGAAACAGAACACCGAGGATGAAGCCTATAAGAAGGGCGTCGAGATGATCATGACGCAGTTCTGCACCACATTGGAGAAGATGGGCGTGACAGAAATCGAATGCCTGGGTGAGAAGTTCGATCCGACGATGCACAACGCGGTAATGCATGTCGATGATGAAGAAAAAGGCGAGAATGAGATTGTCGAGGTATTCCAAAAGGGCTTCAAACTCGGGGACAAGGTAATCCGCTTCGCCATGGTCAAAGTGGCCAACTGACAGCGCTTTTCACTTATCAAAGTATATAACCGGAGATGACTCCGTTTATATAAATCACTTTATTATTGTAAAAACATATCTTATATACAGGAGGAACTTACAATGGGTAAAATTATCGGTATTGATCTCGGAACAACCAACAGCTGCGTGGCTGTCCTCGAAGGCGGCGAACCTGTCGTCATCGCAAATGCGGAAGGTTCCCGCACCACTCCGTCGGTCGTGGCATTTGCCAAGAACGGCGAGCGTATGGTCGGTCAGGTCGCAAAGCGTCAGGCCGTCACCAACCCGGACCGCACCATCTCGTCCATCAAGCGTGAGATGGGCTCCAACTACAAAGTGACCAGTGACAACAAGTCTTATACACCGCAGGAAATCTCCGCCATGGTTCTGCAGAAGCTGAAAGCAGACGCAGAGGCATATCTCGGACAGACTGTGACGGAAGCAGTCATCACGGTTCCCGCGTACTTCACCGATGCACAGCGTCAGGCAACCAAGGATGCAGGCAAGATTGCCGGCCTGGATGTCAAACGTATCATCAATGAGCCGACGGCAGCGGCACTGGCCTATGGCGTCGACAAAGAGCAGGAACAGCGCATCATGGTCTATGACTTGGGCGGCGGCACATTCGATGTCTCAATCCTGGAAATCGGTGACGGTGTCATCGAAGTTCTGGCCACGGCCGGCAACAACCGCCTGGGCGGCGACGACTTCGACGCCTGCATCACCAAGTATCTGGTGGACGAGTTCAAAAAGGCGGAAGGCATCGACCTCTCCAATGACAAGGTTGCCATGCAGCGTCTGCGTGAAGCTGCCGAGAAGGCAAAGATCGAGCTTTCGGGTGTCACCACCTCCAACATCAACCTGCCGTATATCACGGCAGACGCAACCGGCCCGAAGCACCTTGACGTCACGCTTACCCGTGCAAAGTTCAACGAACTGACTCACCATCTGGTCGAGAAGACAGTCGGACCGGTCAAGCAGGCACTCTCCGATTCCGGCCTCCAGCCCAGTGATATCAGCAAGGTCCTGCTGGTCGGCGGCTCCAGCCGTATCCCGGCCGTGCAGGAGATGGTCAAGTCCCTGACCGGCAAGGAAGGCTTCAAAGGCATCAACCCCGATGAATGCGTCGCCATCGGTGCGGCAATTCAGGGTGGTGTGCTCTCCGGTGACAAGGGCGGTATCGTCCTCGTCGATGTCACGCCGCTGTCCCTTGGTATCGAAACCCTCGGCGGGATCTGCACCAAGCTGATTGAACGCAACACTTCCATCCCGACCCGCAAGAGCCAGGTCTTCTCGACTGCAGCAGACAACCAGACCTCCGTTGAAGTCAACGTTCTGCAGGGTGAGCGTGAGATGGCTGCCTATAACAAGAGCCTCGGCCGCTTCCATCTGGACGGCATCGCCCCGGCCCGCCGTGGTGTGCCTCAGATTGAAGTTACCTTCGACATCGACGCCAACGGCATCGTGAATGTCTCCGCCAAGGATCTCGGCACCGGCAAGGAGCAGCACATTACCATCACCGCCTCCTCCAACATGTCCAAGGAGGACATCGACAAGGCTGTTAAGGAAGCAGAGATGTATGCTGCCGAAGACGCCAAGCGCAAGGAAGAAGTCGACGTCCGCAACCAGGGCGATCAGATGGTCTATCAGACCGAGAAGACCATCGCCGATCTGGGCGACAAGCTGGATGCCGGTGAAAAGGCAGAGGTCGAGAGCAAGCTCAATGCTCTGAAGCAGGCTCTGACCGGCA
>CAZMXF010000239.1:0-4411 GCA_964570015.1 uncultured Oscillospiraceae bacterium
GGGCAAAAGAAGAGGGGCTGCCTCTTATGATCCTCTCAGATCATTTTGAGACAGCTCCGGGTTTGTGGTACATCAGGGACTGCCCCCAATGTACCACTTTCCTCAGGGTTCCACGGCGATCAGCCCGTGCTCCTGCGCAAAGGCGATGGCCACCGGGTTCCCGTGGGTATAGACTGCAAACAGGTTGGTGTCCGCAAACGCGTCCGCGGCGATGAATTCCACCGTCGCCGGGATGTCCGCGATCGCTACCGGCACGCCTGCGAAGGCTTCCGATTCGATCCGCTTCGTGCCCGCGGGCAGCTTCCACACGATGGCTCCCTCCGGCGCGGTGAAGTCCGCTGCGTTCAGGGTGCCGTCCTCCTTCGTGACATACAGGGAGATCTCCTCCAGCCATTTCACATTGTCGCTTTCCACCACAATCGAGGCATGGACGTAGGAGCCCGGATGCGCGGCGTACCGCAGGCCGTATTCATCGCTTTCGGAAGCGTCCCAGGCCTCACCTTCCAGATACGCGGTGCTGCCGGTCGTCCCGTTCGTTGTCGCGTGCCAATGGTTGATAAACCAGGCCCTGTCGCCGATCTCCATGGAGTCGCCAGCCTTCAGCACCAGCGGGTTCGGCAGATCCGTCTCAATGCCCGTGGGCAGACCGTTGGGGCTGTTGACGAAGTGCACCGTGTAGGTGCCGGTCCATTCCGCCCGGCCCCATGTGACCGAGAGTTCAAAGAGATCGGTTTCCGGTGCCTGCGGCAGGCTGGTCACGCTGAGGTCAAGCCCGCGCTCCGTGCCTTCATAGTCGAATCCGGCGGTTCCCTGCTTCCGCGTCACGGTCCATACCGGCGCGGTCTGGTCTCCGGCGGCTGCCCGCAGCGCGTCCTCGTTGTCCAGGTAGAAATAATCCAGCTGCGGATCCGTCTGGACCCGGTCAGGGTAGATCGTATAGGTCTCATAGTCCATGCCGATGATGAATTCCCTGGAGAATCCGTTGTGATTGGTGGAGATGATCGGCACAATCTCACCTTCGTGCACCGTCAGGTTGTAGAAGGCTCTGGTGCTGGCGACATAGCCGTCCGCGCCGGCTTCGATCCACAGCCAGCAGTCGTCCAGCTGGGCGTTTCCGTTCCAGTTTTCCAGGGTCAGGGTGACCGGCGCCGTGGCTGGCGCGTCCAGCTCAAGGAAGGCTTCGACGGCAGTGTCGCTGTAGGTGCCTGTATCGTCGCTGCCTGTCACATACAGCAGGGCAACGGAATACCGGGTGGCGTGCTCCGAAGGCTTCAGCGTGACGGAGAAGGGCTGGAACATGGTGATCTCAGGAAGATCCTCCGTCAGCTCGATGGGCCCCACAAAGGCCGCCTCCTCCACGGAGAAGGGTACGACGCGGGTTTTGCACCAGGTATCGCCGAGCTTTGCGTAAACATTCGCGGTCCAGTCTCCGGGGGTCAGGGTTTCCTGAGAGGCAACCCGGTCCGTATGGCTGGCTGTGATGGTTTCCTTCGGCTCTGTCATGTAATCCCCGTAGACCTGGCGGAGCTCCACGACCAGCTCATCATACTCCTGGTCCGCGATAAAGGTGATCCGGTACGCATTGGTGGGTTCCGCGGGATTCAGGGTGATGACAGGGGCCGCCGGGCGGTCCGGATTCGCTGTGACCTCAAGGATCAGTTTTTTCGGGGTAGGTTCGTAGGTCTCCGCATCGGCATAGAAGGAGAGCTCGTACAGGCCTTGGTACAGCCTCCAGCCATCAATGATGATGCGCTCGCCCTCGTATGCGCTTGCATCGGTGATCCAGCCGAGGCGATCTCCGCTTTCATCCGTGGCAAAGACATCCAGATACAGGCCCATTCCTTCCACGACGGGCTCCCAGTCGATTACCAGATCCGTTCCGGACGGCAGGGTTTTTGGCACATTCAGCTCGTACTCAATGGGCCCGTTTACCGGGTAGGGCCGGCCGGGGACCGTGAAGGTGACCGATCCGGGCCTGGACCAGGCGTCGCCCAGCCGGTACATCGCGGTGACGGTGACCTCGTCCGCATAATTAAGCCAGTCTTCAAGATGAAAGCGCCCGTCGGTCTCTTCGCTGTAATCATAGGACTGGACGAGGGTTCCTTCGTCCCTGAGGGAAACCGTGTAATACCACCGGACTTCTGTTTCTCCATCCGGAGTCTGGGCAGGAAAGACATCAAGGGCGTAATGCTGCTCTTCGGTTTCCGGCGTGCCGAATATCGGCGCCGGCAGGGAAGAATCATCGCTTGCATAAACCGAGGCAGTGGCCGTACCGGTATACAGACCTTCCGAAGTGCGGCCCTCCAGGACAAATTCATAAACCTGTGCCCTGTTCACGGGCACCTGGCAGGACCAGCTCCCGCCGGCATCTGCGGAGAATGTTTCATCCTGAAAACCATCGTCGTACCAGCTCAGGGTCAGAGTATCCGCGCTGCCGGCAGAACCGGTCATCAGAATCGTGTTGCCTGCCTCCGCAGTGACCGGGGCTTCCAGGGTCGGCGCTACGGGCACCTCTCCGGTAACCGTCAACGGATATTCCTTGATATCGGAGGCGGTATAGTCGTTGTAGCTGCATTCGATCCGGATGAGATAGCTTCCGGGCGTCATGCCGTTTCCGATCATCTGTTCCGCATAGAGGGTAAGCTCTTGCGGATCAGAGCCATGATACCCGGTACCGTCATTTCCGAACCATCTTTCGGAATCACTGCTCCAGATATCGACGTCGACATAGCCGCTCTCTCCGGGGCAGATGAAGGAAACCGTCAGATCCTGGCCCAGGACGATGCTTTCGGGAATATTGACCGGGGTGATCTCCGTCGCGGGCTCCGGCACGTTGCCTTCTGCATCCGTCACCCGGAGGGTGAAGGAACCCACTGCCTCCAGGTTGGAGTTCTCCAGGGTCATCATTGCATAGGCGGTATAGACACCCGGATCCGTGGCGTGGAAGAACTCGGTGTTGGAGGAATAGATCTGCAGGTCGTCCCGATCCCCGTTCCGCCACCGTTCTCCCCGCTCGGCGCCGCCGTTATGGAAATCGGAATTCAGCCAGTGGTGGCGGGGATCGTTGTCCGGCATGCTGCCGGCAAAGGAACCCCGGAGATAATAATCGTTTCCGCCGGTCACGGTGACCGCGCCTGTGTCAAAGGTCAGCTCCTCGCCGATTGCGCTTCCTTCCGCATTGGTCTTGTAGACCTGGAAGCTCACGCCTGTAGGCGCGGCGGAGAGTGCCACGGTATGGATGGTCAGGGTGCCCTCATAGGTTTCACCCTGATATTCGCACCGCATGGTGTAAACATCCGTGCCCTCGGTCAGGGTGATGCCGGTCTTCGGCTTCGCTTCCGCGAAGAAAAATCCATCAATCCATTCATCCACCCATCCCGGATCCGGCGCATAGACCAGCTCGAAGTTGTCCGGGCCGCTCTGGTGGATCAGAGACCAGACCGGGTTCAGATCGTTGTAGTCCCGGACGCTTTCCGGCAGCCAGGTCTGGCCGATGGCGGGGGTGGAATAAATCCGATCTCCCTCTCCATCATTTTCGGGAAGCCCCGTAAACCAGGTGACCTCCCGGCTGCCCATCTGAGGCGTATCGGGTACGGGATCCACGGGATCCGGCACGTTGCCGTTCTCATCCGCCACCCGCAGGGTGAAGGAACGGAGAGCTTCCAGATTGGACTCTCCCAGGGTCATGGTAGCGTAGGCGGTGTAGGTTCCGGGCTCCAGAGCCAGGAAGTGCTCCGTATTGGAGGTGTACAGCCCCAGAACGGTATCCGGGCTCTGATAAGGCCAGCGTTCTCCCCGCTCGGCGCCGCCGTTATGGAAGTCGGAGTTCAGCCAGTAATTCTCAAGGGTGCCCGCAGGCATTCCTCCCGCAAAGTTTCCCCGGAGCCAGTAGCTCCTGCCGGTGGTGACCGTTACGGCATTTCCGTCGAAGGAAACCTCTCCGAGGACGCCGCCGTTTGCGCTATCCGCTTCGTAAACCTTCAGATCGACGCCCGTGGGCACGGCGGAAGGATCCACGGTGTGGATGGTCAGAGTAGCTTCATAGGTGTGGCCCTGATAGACGCACTGCATGGTGTAGACGGAGGTCCCGGTGGTCAGACTGCCGGACTTGGGCTTCGCTTCGGCATAGAAATATCCGTCCCGCCAGGATTCGACCCAGTCCGAATCCGGCGCGTAGGCCAGCTCGAAGCTGTCCGGACCGCTTACATGGTTCAGGCTCCAGACAAGAGACTGGTAATCGTCCAGATCCCGGACCTCCTCCGGCAACCAGATCTGTCCGAGAGAGCTGACGCTGTAAACAGGGTTGTCATCCAGATCAACATCCTGAATGGAGGGAAGCCCGGTATACCAGGTGACCTCCCGGCCTCCTTCCAGCGCAGCCGGCAAGGCATAAGCATTCTTCGACATGGCC
>CAZMXF010000240.1:0-4382 GCA_964570015.1 uncultured Oscillospiraceae bacterium
CTCTCCTTCCCGCTGGAAGCCCAGCGCTTTGAGACCGTCATGGAGGCCATCAAGGCCGTCCGCGCGCGCCGCAGCGAAATGAACGTTCCTCCTTCCCGCAAGGCCCACCTGATGATCGTGACAGACGAGCGCGAGGCTTTCGAAGCCGGCCGCAGCTACATCATGAAGCTCGCCTATGCAAGCGAGGTCAGCGTCCTTGACGCGGTTCCCGCCGACGCCGACAAGATGGTCACCGCGGTCACGGACAATGCCCGCATGTTCATGCCGATGGCGGATCTGGTGGATCTTGAGAAGGAGCGTGCCCGCCTGCAGAAAGAGCTCGCCAACGCCGAAAAACAGCTTCAGGGGCAGATTGCCAAGCTCTCGAACCAGAACTTTGTCACCCGCGCCCCGGAGGCCGTGGTCAACATCGAGCGCGAGAAGCAGGCCAAGCTCGAGGCTCTGATCGAGAACCTGAAAGCCAACCTGGCCCACCTGTAAACCGCCCTGTTTTGAAAAGATAATAATCCGTGCAGAGCCCAGCGTCAGCGGGTCTGCACGGAAAAGGACGAATATCTAATAGTTCAGAACAGGCATTGACTAATATGCCTGTTCTGAAAAGGACGAACAGCGTAATGAATGAGCTTTTGGCACCCCTGCCGGAAGCGAATGATATGAAGCTTGGGAGGACGTCGTGACTGACAGAGAAGTTCAAAAACTGAACCGTAAGGAGCTCCTGGAATTCCTGCTGGATGCACAGACCGAGAATGAGACGCTGAAGCAGGAGCGCTCAGAGCTTCGCAAACAGGTACGGCAGCTCGAAGAAAAGCTCGCAGACTTTCGTGAAGAGCTTTCAACAGCAAATACAGCTCTCAGCCGTGCAAAGGAAGAAATGGTCCGCGTAAAGGACAATTCTTCCGATGCCGGTGCCCAGGCCGCCGTCATTCTGCAGGAAGCCAGAGTCGCCGCTGACAACGTGGCAAACACACAGCGGGAAGCCAATGCAGCCCGGGAACAGCGCCTGCAGGAATGGGAGCTTCGACTGCAGCAGAAGGACGAGTTTCTGGCGCAGAAGGAAGCCGGCGTGAAAAAGCTGATCTCCGCCGCAGACAGCGAGGCCACACGCTGCATTCAGGAAGCGAACGACAGCGCTGACTTAACGCGCAGGCACGCAGAAGAAGCCGCCGAAGCGTTGAGGAAAACCTCCGAGGCACAGGCCGAAGACACCGTTCGCAAGGCGGAAGCCGCAGCAGCTCTGGTTCTTCGCAACGCCGAGGAAGCGGCCCGGGCAGCGGGAGAAAAGGCCGCGGCAGACGCAGAACTGATCCTTCAGCGCGCCCAGGAAGACAGCAACGCCTTCTGGCAGGATGTCACGGAATTGATCCGGCAGAAGCTCTTCTCCGACGGAGGGACCGGCGATGGCGAATAACGAAACACCAAAGACCTCTGCGCCCCGTCGTCCAACGGCGGAGCAGCTTCGCCGTGAGCTCGCCCGGATGGAGAAAAAGCGCGGTCTGCCAACCGCGGTTCGGGTGATTCTGTTTCTCCTGGTCATCGTACTGATTGCAGCCATCACCTTCTTCTGTCTGCTGTCGGGCTATGTCATCTACGGGAACTCCATGTCCCCCACCCTTGAAGAGAAAGACCTGGTTCTGGCGATTCCGAACGCCAGGCTCAGTGCAGGCGATATGGTCGCGTTCCGACACGAGGAACGTATTCTCATCAAGCGTGTTGTCGGTGCCCCGGGAGACCAGATTGAAATCACAGATGACGGTCATGTCCGCCTGAACGGTGTTGAGCTCTACGAGCCCTATGCTTTGTTCTCCAATTCCGGTACCAACGACATGTCTTATCCGCTCGACATTCCGGAGCATTCCTGGTTTGTTCTCGGCGACAACCGGGGCAGTTCGGTGGATTCCCGAAGTTCGATCCTCGGCCTGATCGATGAGGATCAGATGCTCGGAAAAGTGTTCATCCGGGTCTGGCCGCTGTCCAGATTCCAGATTTTTGACAAAAACTTCTTCCCTCAGCTTGTCGACGCACTTCGTCAGGGCTGAAAGCAGTGTCCCCTCGCTTTTCGGCGAGGGGACGTTCTTTTGTCACAATTCACTCAGAACCATCTGTTCCCTGCACGAGAAAGCAGCGGAGAAGCCAGTACTTCTCCGCTGCTTTCCGCTGCTTTTGAAACAATGATGCGCTTCATCCGTTCATGGGGTCTTATACTTCGGGTGTCTTCTCTTTCACCACATCGCAGGATTCGATTCCGTAATACCGGAACAGCTCCAGGGCGCGGCTGTCGATCCGCTCGCCGCAGATCACGATCGGAATCGCAGGCGGGCAGCTCACGCCGGGCGAAGCGAGGATCCTCCCCACGCTCTCTTCCGCCCGGATCCGCTCAAACGGCCGGAAGAGCACCTCATGCGGCCGCAGCACCGGAATCGGGCGCCCTGTCCGGGGCGCTTGCTTGCCGATCGGCCTTCTCTGCGGCAGCCCGGCAAGCACAGCCGTCAGGTGCTCCAGCTCCTCCCCGGTGTTCTCCGGCGTCACCATCAACACCAGGTAGTCCGGGTCCGAGAATTCGCAGAAAATGTTCTTCTCCTGCAGGATCCCGGCAAGCTCCGTTCCGGTGTATCCCCTGCTCTTCGGGCAGAGGGTCAGCTTCAGCGGTTCATCGCCCGCCTGCTCCCATCCCTGCTCCCGCAGGCACTGCTTCACACGATGCAGTCGTTCGGCCGTCTCCCGGATCCGCCCGGGATACTCCCCGGCAAGCAGCGCGTTCGTCGCATCCAGAGACTGCAGAATCAGCCAGGAGGGGCTCGTACTGGCATACAGTGCCATGGCCCGCTCCGTCATCGGCAGCAGCTCCTCCGGGCAGGTCCGGGAGGCATGCAGATACGCCCCTCCGGTGAGGACCGGCAAAGTCTTGTGGGCCGAGTCACAGCAGAGATCCGCGCCGCAATCCAGCGGATGCTCCGACCCCTCCAGGAACTTGAGGTAAGCCCCGTGGGCGTTGTCCACGAGCAGAAGCGTGTCGTGGCGGTGGCAAAGCTCCGCCAGGCGGCTCAGCTCCGTACGGTTCCCGAGATAATCCGGGCTGGTCACATAGACGGCAGTCGGTGCGCTCGACGCTTCGGAGAACATTGCCTCCAGCTCTTCGCAGCCAATTCCCGCCCGAAGCAGCTCGTCTCCGGTTCCCAGCCACGCCACGTCGAGGTCCAGAAGGGCAGTCCCCTCCAGGAAAACCCGATGGGCATTCCGCCCGGCGGCGATCCTCGGCCTGCGTCCCCGAAGCTTTGCATGCATCACCGCGAGAGTAAGCATCGCCCGGATGCAGAGGGAAGAGCCTTCGGTAGAATACAGCGTTTTCCCGCTGCCGAAGAGCGAGGACGCATTTTCCTCACTCTCCCGGATAATACTTTCCGGGGCGTACAGCACATCCGCGCCCGCGATCTCGGTGAGATCCATTGGAAAGATCCCGTCCGATCCGAAGCTTCGGTTTCCGCATTTTCCCTTGTGGCCCGGCATGTGGAAGCGGATGGGATTCTTCTCCGCATACTGCCGGACGAAGTCACAGATCGGGGTATTCATTCGCCCTGCTGTTCCCGTTCGGCCCTGGCCGCGGCCAGCATGATCGCGCACTCCATGCGCTTCCGGAACAGTTCGCAGCCGGCTTCGTAGACACCGGTGATGCTTCCGGTGGCATGCCACGCGTTTGCCGCGCAGCCGCCGGAGCAGTAGAGACGTGCCCAGCAGTCGCGGCATTCGGGTTTTGCATAGACGTTGCAGGCCGCGAATTCTCCCCGGACCTCCGGGTTATCCAGCCCGTTCCAGATGTCGCCCAGACGAAAGCGCTCTTCGCCGACAAACTGGTGGCAGGGATAGAGGTCGCCCCAGGGCGTCACAGCCATATATTCCGTGCCGGAGCCGCAGCCGGAGATCCGCTTGTAGATGCAGGGGCCGCCGGCCAGGTCCAGCATGTAGTGATAGAAGGTGAAGGGTCTCCCCTCCGCTTCCCGCTCCAGCATGAGCTTCGCGAGCTCCTCGTACTGCTGCATGACGATCTCCCGGTCCGCTTCGGTGAGCGCAGAAGGATCCCCCGGCGCGCAGACCACCGGTTCCATGCTCAGCTCCGTAAAGCCCAGGTCCAGCATGGTCCGGATATCCTGAAGAAAGTCGGGATTCCGGTGGGTAAAGGTACCACGCATGTAATAGTTCTTTCCGCCGCGGGCCTGCACCAGCTTCTGAAACTTCGGCACGATCCGGTCCCAGCTTCCGTTTCCGGCGTAGTCCACGCGGAAACGGTCGTGGACCTCTTTTCTTCCGTCCAGCGAGAGCACCACGTTGCTCATCTCGCGGTTGCAGAAGTCGATCACGTCGTCGTCGATCAGCATGCCGTTGGTGGT
>CAZMXF010000241.1:0-4364 GCA_964570015.1 uncultured Oscillospiraceae bacterium
AAGACTGGCATAGGCTCTGACGGTTGCGGTATTGCTGACAGTTGTCGGGCTGGATGAGGAGGGTTCATAAACAAGAAGAGGCTGATCTCCCGGGTTTTCATATATTTTGATTGCATTTAGATTTATGGCGCCGTCCGACGTTCTGTAGACTGTTGAGGAGGCGGCCCAGCTGTTGGACGGGTTCTGCAGCCCGGCAGCTGCTGCAGCCTCAGGCGTAGCTGAAATCGTAATGGTGTTCCCGTTCTGAGAAACCTGTACGCCGTTGACAGTCTGGGTAAAATCATAGCCTTCTCCGCTTAACGCACCGTTTGAATCGGTGACAGAACCCGAATACAGTCCCGAAGAGGAATTGTAAATGAGTTCCACAGCCTGACCGTCAAAGGAAGGAGCGGCAATAGAAATCTGGCCGGAGCCGCTTTGGTTTTGAGCCCAGTTGATTGCTTCCGCTGCATACTGCTTCACGTCGCCCCAGGCATAGGAGTCTACCCTGTCATTCAGTGTATCCGGATTCGAAATCACACTGGCGAAAACGGCATACTGAGCGCCGACTTTGGCAATCGTTGCAGGCTGATGCCCCATATTAGGAGTCAGATAGGACGCATCCGGGTTATTCGCATAGTAAACCGCGATTCCCGCAATCAGGTTCTGATCCTCAGCGCTGATTCTGTTCCAGTAGGAATTGGAGGATGATGCGCCTGTCCCGGTGTAGGTATAATTCGCACCCACCTCTGAGCCGATTGTCGGGTCAATACAGAACGCGTCAGCGCCTCCTAGAATATGGTTATTGATCCCATACAGTGTTCCTGTATTTCCGGTGTACTTGTTCGTGAGCCTGGCATTGTTCCCGCCTAAGCCAATGCCGTTGGACTCCGTATGTACTTCCGCATATGCTGGCGGAACAAAGCCTGCCGGAAACAGCCCGATCATCATTACGAGGGTCAGCAGCAAAGCGAATAACCGCTTCCTATAATCCATAGCCTCAGTCTCCTTTGAATTAGCAATTCGTTTTGTATTTTTGCCAAAATTGAGAGTAAAATAATAGAACTGATCAGCAAGATGCACCTGATTCGGAGCGTCTTGCTGTTACAGTTGCTGTTTTGTATTTATGCCATAGTTACCGCTTTAAAAAAGCGATTTTCAATACTCATTATATAGGGTGTTAAGAGTTTTGCTACTTTGATGCGCCGCAGCGTGTGCAGGTATACGATGTTACATCTTCACACACGTCGACCAGCACCGAAAGGGTACGGCCAGATGCGTTGTCATCAGTTAAAACATGGTTTTTCGAATGATCTGCGATTGCGGATCCTGCGATACCGTTCGCTGTCAGGTCAACTCCGCAGTCACAGCAGATTTCGTGCGGTTCCTGACGAACCGGTATATTCTCCGTATGCGCTTCCCAGTCATGCCCCAGTGCATCTGTTTCATCTGCTATGAAGCTGTCACCGCAGGAACATGTATACAACGTATATCCGCCGCTGGTACAGGTTGGCGATACAGGGCTGAGTACATAATTATGAGCGTGCTGCGGTGTCTGGGTACTGGCTGTGTCACTGCATTCCTGATAACATGTGTTATCCGGCTTATCATCATCCGGCTGCTCAGGCATTTCAGTTTCAGGCGTATCAGGTACTGAGTTAATCGTGTCCTGCTGTGCTGGAACATTGCTTTCAGTACAGGTCATCGGTATATACTCGATAGCAGTGCATTCTTGTGTCTGAGTAGGCTCTTTATTCGTTGCAGTGCAGGGCGGATTCTGAACTATAGACGCATGTTCCGTTGTGTTCCTATCCCCTGATATTTGTGTACCGGTCTGTGATTCTAATGGAACTGCGTTTGGCTCTGCCGGTTTTTGCCTCAGATTTAGAGCTGTGTTTTGGGAACTGATCTTTACAGTGCCCGGAACTTTACCAGTCTGGGACTGTTCCGCTTTGACGGCCGTCTTGAGCTGTGAAGTACGTGCTGCCCTGATTACATGAACATGGTCCGAGAAAGGGAAAGACAGATCGGAATGATCTGCGGACTCAGCCGTTTCCGCTTTGGTATGTGGTATTTGTCCGCAGGCGGTCAGAGCATTTACTCCGACAATAAACGTGACGAGCAGCAGGGACAGGCATTTGTTTGATCTACGCATCAATTGCACCTCTTTCTTCCCATTATGGGATTCAATTCTTTGACATAATTCTAAACTCGATTTGAACTTTTGTCAATATCTTGTTATGCCGGGTTCCTCGTGATGCTATATAGATGTGTTATGCCTGGCTGCAGCTCCTATCAGCCGGTCGGTTCTATGAAATTTGCCTTATAGCTGTCCCCGCATCCCTGACAGACATACAGGGTGTAACCCCGTTCGGAAGCCGTTGGTGCTACGGTGCTTTCAGTATAACTGTGTACATGTGCTTCTGCCGGCTCGGACTCCTGTGCGGGCAGCCTTGGTACATAATCCCCTTTGTAGCTGTGTCCGCAGTCATTGCAGACATACATGGTATATCCTTCCTCCCATATCGTCGGAGCTGTAACGGTCGGGCTGTATGAGTGGACATGTGCTGCGGTGTTATAGTGTGAACTGTTAATCCATTCTTCCGGGACGGCGGAACGGTTCCCTTCTCCGAATTCAACGTGGATCAGGCACTGTGCAACGGCATCTCCGGTAAAAGCCCTTGCGGTCAGCGTTGCGTCTCCGGCGTTTTTTGCGCTCACAGTAATGCTCATCGGCTCTGCAGGGTTATCCGGCTGAAGCGCTACACTTCCCAACGGAACCTGAAATGCTCCGTGAGCGATCAAACCGGCGTTCTGATTCGGACATACTGAAATGACCTGTGGATTGGAGCTCTCCAGCAGAACGACCCGGTTTGCTGCGTCGGCGTTGTCAAATTCAAGGCTGACCCGGAGCGGGACGGCAGCATTCGGATATATCCCCGAATAATAATATTCCACAGGCAGATTTAGAGGATCCAGTGATACCCGGTACTCCTCTTCGGCAAACCGGAGAGACTCTGTTTCATGATAAAGCTCCGTATTGCCGTTCTTAACAGCAATTGTACCGTCCTCGCGAATGATATTTCCCTCACTGTCGACCCGGTACTCTGCTGCGGTAGTGCCATAGGGATTTACAATGTGCGACGTGCCGTCCTCATTCTGCATAATGTAAAGCTCCGCGTCTCTGCTGCAAACCTCCGGAAACTGCATCTCAGTCTGCTCCGCTTTGTTAACCACAGGTTCCGGTGTCAGATCACGGTCCTGCGGTTTTTCAAAGGCGGAACATGATGATGTGATCAGAACGACCACCATCAGGCCGAGAATGATAATCAGTCGTTTCAATTCGCTATCCTCCTTTTTCGATTGTAGGTAGTAATTTTAACCTGCCAAAAAATCATATAGTTGTTTTATATTTTTGTCAATTTTTGCATGCCTAAGAACGGCTTCTGATGGAGAATGGATACTTGGAGCTTTGGATACTTGTCATTATAGCCACATGGTGGTAAGGATATGATCGCAGATGTAGCGTCAATATTAGAGTGATGGAAGCTCGGGGTATTCTGGCGGTATGTACACTTGCTGCTTTGGTGGTATGTCTCCTTACCGCCAATAGAATTGATGTTGCCCTTAAGATCAACGAGTCTTCAAGACTTTTCCATCTTGAAAGAGCGCTTTAGACACTTACCACCTTACCACCTTGATGGTTTGACGCCAGGAATATGGAAAAACCCACTACATTTATATAGCAGGTTTTTGATGGCTGTGATATACTGATACAAAAAAGGTTTAGAGAGGGTAATTACATGATCAACATTTCCAGACATACAGTGCAGCTTGGCACAGGTGATGTAGACATCAATGTTCTGTCATCTCCCAGCGGGAATCCCATCCTCGCGTTTTCTGACCCTATGTCGAACCCTACTCCGGGTAATTCCATATTCTTAGGCTTCACAGATGCGAATAGTATCGATAATTTCATCTCCATACTCAAAGCAGTAAAGAAAAAATATTACCCGTCACCGGAGTTCTCCCATACACAGCAGTTCAGAATCTATACCGAGGAATAAGCACACGCTGGTGCAACACCCCCCTGCTTTCAGCTCTCAACCAAGAGCAAGGAGGCAGGGGCTTTTCATTTCTACGGTCCGGGCAACTATCTCTTTAGTTAATCAGATGTGAGAAAGATAATTGCTCTGTCATGGAGAGAGATCTGATAAGTGAGTAGGGTGCGATTGAACGTGCCATAACTCGGCAAACTGCGGCAACAGCTGCTATCGGTTACTACAATTTTTCTACCGTTCAGCGAAATGAAAGCATATTATGTGCGATTAGAGGAGCTGTAGCAAAATGGATTTTTGCCGCAGCTCCTTTTTTACTCCCGTTTT
>CAZMXF010000242.1:0-4362 GCA_964570015.1 uncultured Oscillospiraceae bacterium
GGCATGCCCATCTCCGTCACCTACGGCGGCACCCGTACCACCGGCACCGCGTCCCGCAATGCCGAAACCGGCGTCGTCACGTTCACGGCGTCGACGTCCTCGTAAGCTCCGGATCGTCTCGTTTCCGTCAAGCGTGACGAAAACTCGCTCCCTCCGCTACTCGTCCTTATTCACGACAAACCCACTGCGCTGGGCTTTGCCGTGAGAAACAGAAAGGAAACATTGATTGAAATCATTAAATCTGAATCTCGGCATGGAGGAGTATCTCCTCGCCGGGAAGGTGGCGGTCTCGTTCAACCCCACCGATATGAATTTTCTCGAACATCTTTCCCGAGCTTTCTCCGAGCTTGACGCGCTGCAGGAAGAAGTCCGTGAAACGAGAGAAAAAATCACGGACGACAGGGAAGTGTTCCCCATCGCCCGTGAACTGGACGGTAAAATGCGCAATATTATAAATGATCTCTTCGGAAAGGAAATCTGCGAACCGCTCTTCGGAGGTATGAACCTCTTCGCATCCTCCGGCGGTCTGCCCGTCTGGGCAAACCTGATGCTCGCGATTACAGACGAAGTCCAGTCTGCCCTCCGGGGTGAACTCGCCGCCAGAGAACAGCGCATCGCGAAGTATGTGGAAAAGTACAAATGACAACTGAGTGATCAGGGGATTAGCAAAGAACTCGCGGTAAAAAACGATTGTCAATCCAACCGTTGGCACCATTTTTCATGATATAGACATAGGTCATATTGTTTTTTATCTGTTCGGTTTTGATCACGATTTCTCCATCGTACAGTCTGCTGCCCGGAATCTCATTGGTCAGCATATTTTCGGGTGTGCTGTGCAGGGTGGTATACCCACCGGAAGTAATTACTTTGACTGTGTTGGGAATCTGCAGGGCTCCACCCGCAACTTCTTCCATTTGTACCGCGTTGAGTTCTTCAAGTTCGTTCATCTATGTTATCTCCTTTGTTCCATGTTTGATGGTGCAAGTATAACAAAGGCAGCATCACAGGAACGTCACACAGATTGAATCGCTATGTTCTTCCATTTACATACTCCCGTCAACGTCTCCGCCACTGAATATCCCCCTCACTTTGAGGAGGCACTAATAGATTGAAAGTGATCAGTCTGTTGCTGATACGAGCATCACTACATATCTGTTCATGCTCTTGTCGTAGACGCTCCAGCAGCATGCTCCATACCATTCATGTCCGGCATCAAAATAATCTGACCAGTCTGTTGTCCATTCATAGATCTCCAGCACATCTATGCCATGTGGAAACAGGACTCCATTCACTTTTTTGAAGTCCTCAGGCTTGTTGTTTCGGCGGTGTATCGGTTCCATCACTGCATACCAGTAGGGGACAGTAGTTCCAAAGTTATCATCATTTGGTTTCCATTCAGCATCATACGAGACGTTCCCGTAATAATCGATCTTTACTATATTCGGGCAGTAGAAAAATACCTGGGGATCCATTGGTGATGGCTGCGCCTTTTTGATATCAAAGACCCATGGATGAAGTTGATCTGCAATTCTGTTACCCAACTTTATCCTGATTTTCACCTGATTCTCTATGCTTTTTGCAGCCATCCTTTCAAAAACGAAGAGTAAAGCGTCCCTATGAGATTTAAGTCCTTCGTAAGGGTTTTCATCACTTAAAAGATGATAGTCTACCTCGCCGACTAAATGATGTTCGTTATCCGAGTCATATTGTTTTGCCAGGTCATAGAAAGCGTCATTTAATATTTCATGCATAGTACATCCCCGCAATTGCCAATCGTCGTCCTGGTTTTATCAAGAATTCCGGTATGGCGCAATACGATCCATTTTTTCACTTTGAACTGTTATCTTTATGCCTAATCAGTCTTCATTTTTCAGATTATATCTCCACCTGAGTACTGCTACTCCGATTATGATCACATATCCGGTGAATGACATTGCTTGTGGCAGCTCTCCCAGGAAAAGCATGCCAAGAATCGCGGCAAAGATGACCTGGGTGTAATCGAAAACCGATATCTCTTTTGCCGGAGCGTACTTATAGGCAGAGGTTATTCCGAACTGGCCAATTGTTGCCGACAGTCCGGCCATAACAAGGCATATAAGCTGCATTGGTTTAAGCGGGACATAATTCACTGCGATAAATGGGATTGATACCGCCGTGGAAAATATCGAAAAACAAAGGACTATGATCGGAGTTCGCTCTCCTTTTTTACCAAGTTTTCTGACAAAAACATAGGCTGCTCCCGCACCGAATCCGCCATACAAGCCGATGAGCGCAGGTACAAGCTGCATATTACTGCCGGTAGGTCTGACGATGAGCATCGCTCCAAGGAATGCTACAATAACCGCAAGAATATCGATTTTCTTAGGCTTTTCTTTGAGGATCGGAATTGAAATCAGTATCGCAAAAAACGGCGAGAGCTTATTCAGCATGTTGGCATCCGCTATATTAAGCTTGTCTATGGCATAGAAGTTGGCAATCAGTCCGCTTGTTCCAAACACACATCTGAGAAAGATATCACCCATGCAGCCCTTCTTAATTCGGATTTTCTCCCCTGATCTGATCAGAAGTATCAGTGATGCAATAATGGCTACCGCATTTCTGAAGAATGCCTTTTCCATCGTTGGAATATCGCCGGATATTCTTACGAAAAAAGACATCAGAGAAAAGCCAAAGGCCGCAAACAATATGCAAAGGATTCCCTTTGATTTATTACTGATATTCGAAAACCCTTTCATTTATTCGAAAAGCTCCGTTTTGCATTTTCGGGATTAAAAGAGAGAATCCCCTGTTTTGAATCCCGATTTAAAGGAATAATTGCGAAATCACATCCTACCGAACGGATTATAACATATGGCGCATTCTCATGTAAATAATTGGATATCGTTGCGCATATCTCGTGACACAGAATTGTCACACAAGTCTTACTAAGCCGGGAAGATTCTATTCTAGAATCCTTCGTCTTATTACGATCAGGATATCACAATGTTCAATTTATCAGATGCTGTCACCATCTCCGGCATTGAATATCCCGTCCGCACCGATTTCCGCGTGATCCTTGAGATCTTCGTCATGCTCGATGATCCGGATCTCTCGGACGCGGACAAGTCTGAGGCCCTGCTCCGGATGTTTTATGCCGAGCGTCCACCTGACGCCGAATCTGCTCTCCAGGCCTTCACTGATTTCGTGGACCCAAGACATGGCAGTCAGGGCAAGAAGCCTTCCGGCGGCCTGCCCGTCTGGGCAAACCTGATGCTTGCGATCACGGATGAAGTGCAGTCTGCCCTCCGGGGCGAACTCGCCGCCCGTGAGCAGCGCATCGCCAAGTACGTAGAGAAGTATCAAAACAAATAAAATCGGGGAGTGTTTAAAGCTCCCCGACAAACCGGAATGATGTCGAAAAATACGCTCTGTTATTCATAAGGGCTATGAAATGGGCCAGGCTTATGCCGCTTCTTCCACCAGGGTGCTCATGCCGCAGAGCGTCGCGGTCTTCTTCTTGAAGCGAACAAGAATGATGAGTTCATAGACCAGCAGGGCCACATAACCGATCAGGGCTCTGATCATGCCGCTCAACTCGCCTCTCATCAGGCTGGAATTGAAGACCGTGCAGGTGTCGAACAGTGTATGGATGACAATGGGAACAAGAAGCGCCAGCACATAGTTGAGAACAACGGTGCCCTTACCGTTCAGTTTGTTGAACTTCGCCCTTCCCAAAAACTCCGCCATGACCATGTTGAAGGTCATATGTGCTGGGACGCCAATCATTCTCCCTATGGTGGTAATGATATTTGCGGTCTCCGTCCCGCCGTAAGTAAACTCCTCAATCAGGCTGAATCCCATGCCCACGCAAGCGCCGATCAGGACGTATTCATAAACATTTTTAACCTTTTTGCGGAAAATGAACAGGACCACGAGGATCATAATCAGCTTTGAAATCTCTTCCAGACCGCCGGCAACGATGAGGGCGCGCCAAAAAGACTGGAAAAAATGCAGCTCAGTAAGCAGCAGCGTGTTCGGGTTCGCGGCCAGGGCCTTGAGATAGGCCGAGGAAAAGGGAATCGTCAACGGATGAGAGAGCAAGCCGATAGCAATGGGGAGCAGGGCCTGCAGCCAGCCGACGGGCTCCGGGATTTCTCTCTTGACCATTCTCCAGTACAGGAAGCCAAGAAAAAGAACGGTAATCACAGTTGAAAGAATAGACATGGGGTTCATGCGCGTATAATCCTCCTTGTTATTTTTAACTATTATAGCACAGAATCTGTTTTTGGGAAGATGCAGTATGTTCTCCAATCATTCCTGATTCTCAGCACGATTCTACCGCTGTGATTCCTGTTTTATCTGCATAGCGCGATTTGTCAAGAT
>CAZMXF010000243.1:0-4356 GCA_964570015.1 uncultured Oscillospiraceae bacterium
TATTTAATATATTATTTTCTCACTACAATTACGCTTTCTTAAGTTAATGACATTAAGTAAAATGGGGCTTTCTGAGCTCTTGGCTTCTTTTCAGTACATGAATTTCGCGCTTTTGATTGGCCAGAGTTATGTGTTTTTCGAGTTTTGAATGACGCTTTCCACCGGGGGAAAAAAACCGGACTCATGCATTTTTTAATATCGGCCGCATTCGGCGACAGTTCCTTTTGCCTGTGACATCCCTCTCACACTAAGCGGCCAGACGGCCAGACGGCCCGATGTCCGGCCGCATCATTCTCCGGCAGCGGACACATCAGCCAAGGCGCCTGCGCAGGGCATTTTTCATATCATCCGCAGAGGGTTTTCCGGCACACCAGTGGCAGAGTCCCGTTTCATTGGGGATCGTGAGTTTTCCGCAGCTCCGGCACCGAATCGCTTTTGTACGGAAGACAGCGCGCGCGACGAAAGGCTTATCCGTTTTCTCCAGTCTGACCGAAACGATCTGCTTCGGACAGACATGCTCGCAGCTCCGGCAGCCGACACACAGCATGGGCCGATAAAGATGGATGAGCTCTCCCTCCTGCTGTACGATCTGCAGTGCTTCAGCTGCACATGATCTTGCACACAGGCCACACTCCGTGCAGCCGGATTCCATCCGGACAGAAGGCCACCGGGCGCTCTCTCCGTGCTCCTCCGCCTTCTCCCATGCTTCGCGGTATATGGGTACCAGGCGGTCCTTCCACTCTGCACGGCAGACTTCCCGATTCTGTTTCGCGCCAGAGCTGAAAGGATCGATCGCGATATTGCCGAGGACCATCTGCTTTCCTCCGTCGAGAAGACGCAGCAGAGTTTCTCTGCGTGAAAGCTCGGGGCGTCCTGTACTGACTGCACGCTGTCTGCGGAGGCCTCTCTCTTCACCTGGTTCCTCCCTTGCACAGACGGCTTGCTTCCTTCCCACGGTCCGCAGCAGCTCGTTTGCCCGATCAATATGGTCAAGAATCTGTCCCAGGTTTGCCCCGTCCGGGCAGTCCCGGCAGCGATCCACCGCCAGTTCCGCCAGATTATTCAGTCCGATTTCAAACAGCGCCGTTTCCGATATCTCCGCCAGACAGCTGTCTGTCTGCAGGCAGACCAGTTCGCCTCGGCTGCCGCGTCGAACGGGCTCCTGGTGACGGCCGCAGAACAGAACTACGCGTTTTCCCTCGCTCCGTATTGCCATGCGCACAAGGTTCTCTTCGCAGTAGTCTTGCCGCTCTATTGCTCCTGTCTGACAGGCTGTCGTACACGCTCCGCATACGCTGCAGAGGTTTTCCTCAATGACCGGCGTGTTTTCAACAATGCGCACGGCACTGCGCGGACAACAATCCGCGCAGTGCCTGCACTCTATAAAACGATAATTACTGTTCAGGCAGCGATTCGGCCTGACATGAACGCTGCAGTCCGGGGGCATCCGCAATCAGTCCTCCTGCTTTGGCAAGAATTCGGTAAGTCTCGCTCGGGGACTTTTCTTCCACTTCCGCCAGAAATGCCTTTTGCCATTTGTCCAGATGTGTCTTTCTGAACGTTTCGGCTCGGCGCGGCCATTCCGTTTCTTCAGGATTTGCACCTGCCATTCGGTTCAGGCAGGAGTAGAACTCCAGCTCGGTTGCAAAATGGTCGGCCGGTTCTCTTACGTTCTTCTTGACTGCAAGTCCGGCTTCACGATACAGCTGCTCGCAGTGCAGCGCACAGGGTGAGACAAACATCGAGTAGTTCTTTGGATCGGCATTCTTAGGATAACGGAAAAGGCTTTCGTACAGATAGACCTTCTCCTTCTTTGGCACCAGGAAGAGCACCGTATAGGCAGTACGAAGCGCATCGTACAGTGTCTGTACACTGCCCGCAGCTTCCACTGCCGCGGCCGTTCCGAGTTCTGCGGAGATTTCCTCTGCGCTCTGCCGGGGATAGCCCAGTTCCTGCAGACAGGCGCTCAGATCCGCGCCGAAACTGCCGTCGAGCAGGCCCCGGGCCAGCTCGACAACAGGAAAGCGCCAGGCAATCGCTCCCAGTTGATATGTATCCGCCAGTGTAAAGAACAGGTCCTCCATCAGACGAGATAATAAACCTTCGGTTCGGTACCCTTTTCTTCCAGCAGACGCATGTTCTCTCTCTCTGCGATGGCTTTGGAGACATCACTCTGCGGATCATCCAGATCTCCGAAGATCCTCGCCCGTGCCGGACAGGCCTCCACGCAGTAGGGAACCTCTCCGCGTTCAACGCGTGAGGCACAGAGATTGCATTTTTCCACTGTGTTGTATACATGCTTCGGTGCATCCGCCGCACCGAGCGCAAAATCAACATAATACTCCGGTTCTTCGCTGTTGTAGCTACGGACGCCTTCATAGGGGCAGACAGCCATACAGGCACGGCAGCCGATGCACTTATCGGTGTCGATGCATACGATCCCATCCTCACGCTTGAAGCTCGCGCCCGTCGGACATACCGCGACACAGGCAGGATTCTCGCAGTGCTGGCAGTTGACCGGCAGATAGCTCAGCTTTGCATTCGGGTAAGTCCCTTCGGAGCAATCCATCGCATCACCGCCGACCGTGTGGATGTTGCACCACCACATATTATTCGGCAGGTTGTTTGCGGTCTTGCAGGCAACGGAGCAGGTATGGCATCCTATGCAGGCTTCAAGGTCAATTGCTAATCCAAAACGCGCCATCAGGTATTTCCTCCTTCATATTTGCGTACGTCAACCAGAGCATCAAAATAGGCAAAGTTGCAGGCCATGATATCGGAAGAGGTGTTTGTCAGTTCCTGGAAGCAGCCGTCAATAAACTGTTCTCTCTGCCAGCCTTTCGGCATGGTCAGCACACCCGGACGCACCGCCGGATCAAGACGGATCTTTGCAACGGCATGCCCTCTGTCGTTGAACACTTCTCCGATATCTCCCTCTGCAAGACCTCTTGCGGCTGCGTCATCCGGATTGATGCGGATGTAGGGTTCGGGATCCAGCTCCCTCAGTACAGGAACGTTGAACCACTGGGTATGGGAGCGGAAACGGGTGTGGTCCTGGATAAAGATCAGAGGATACTTCTCAAACAGCGGATTCTCGCTCCACGCCTCGTTGGGTGCCTTGAAATAGGGCAGTCTCTCCTTCTCATATACTTCGGAGATATCCTGACCGTAATTGGTGCGCGGGGTCGGGTTTTCACAGTAGAGTCTCGTTCGGCCGAGCGGCGTGGGGAAGGCCGCTGATTCACCGCGGACAAAAGGATCCCCATTCCATACCGAGCGGATTACTTTTTCCTCCATCAGGCGGTCAAAGGTGATACCGAGCTTGCTGAAAAGATCCAGGCTCATCAGCAGCTTCATCCACTCCTTGTCGTCCTGCTCGGGGAAGAACTCTCCAAGGCCCATTGCATTTGCAATCAGGCGGACAATCTCTCCGTCGGACTTGCATTCATACAGCGGTTCAATCGCCTTCTCCTGATAGGTCAGATAGGGATTGTTGTAGTTGCTCCTCAGGTCGTCCACTTCCAGCCAGAAGGCGGCCGGAAGAACGATATCCGCATGGCGGGCAGAATCGGTCATCTCGGTATCAATGACTACCCAGAAGTCCAAATTCGGAAGAATATCTTCAAACCACTGGTTCTGGCCGGCAAAGTTGCTCATGGAGTTGGAGCAGGCTGTCAGCATCGCTTTGAGCGGATAGGGCTCTCCAAACAGTGCCTGATCCCGGAACACCTCATGGATATAGGTCTGAGGAATGGCATCGTTTTGCAGAACGCCGTTGGAGACATACATTCCCGCATAGTTGAAGGTAATAGAGCTGTTGACATACAGCCCGCTCAGGCTGCAGCCGGCCCGACCGATATTACCGGTCAGAATCCCCAGACAGCCCAGTGCAAAACCGAACAGATGACCGTTCTGATACCGGTCGATGCCATAGTTGGTGTAGATACCGGTCGCACCGGAGCCGACGTAGGTGTCAAAAATGTATTCCAGCTTCTCACGGCCGAGACAGGTCTTTTCCGCAGCATAGTCTATATCTGTCTCCATGACGCGCTCTTTCAGCAGCACATATGCCGGAACGCAGTCGATACCCTCACAGCTGTACTCCCCCTCCAGCGCAGGATCCGCCGCCTCCGACGAGAGGACCGCCGCATTCTTTTCCAGATCCCATACATAGAAGTCTTCGCTCTCCCCTTCGGCAAGCTCGGCGAAGTCACTTTTCTTCATATACATGCCTGTATCCTTGCGTACGAGGAAGGGCGCTGTGCTCTTGGTCTTCATGTAGTCCAGGTCAAGCTTCTCCCTCTCGATGGCCAGGCGCATCATCGCCATGACCAGCAGCAGGTCCGTGCCGGGCTG
>CAZMXF010000244.1:0-4347 GCA_964570015.1 uncultured Oscillospiraceae bacterium
CCCTACAGCTTTGTCGATCTGAACGGGCATATGAACAATACCCGTTACTTCGATCTGGCGGAAGACTGCGTGGGTGCGGCTGCCAGGGGAAAACTCTTGAAGGAAATCCGGACGGAGTATGTCAATGAAGCGCGTTTTGGCGAGGAACTCACACTGCGCTGGAACGGGGAAAACGGTATCGTTTTTCTCTCCGGCGAGAGCAGCAAGCCGGTCTTCCGGATGACGCTGCAGTATGAATGAGAAAACTGCCCGGTGGTTTTCATGACATCTCTGCAAAAGTGACAGATGCAGCAGGCGGCCTCAAAAACAGAGACGGCCTGCTGCGCTATCTTTTGCAGTAAAAATGCTTGACCCCTTCTCAATGACAGACGGAATTGGACACATAGCAGAAAGAGGGCTGCGCCATGAATAAAAATGTATCATGGAAAGATATCGTTTTGATCCTGGCGATCATTTATTTTGTATCGCCGTTTGACCTTGTCCCGGGCGTGGCCGCGGATGATCTGGCTGCACTCGGAGCAGCGCTTCTGCCGTTTTTGAAACGGGCGATGTGGCTGCCATGAAGCGTTCCAAAAAACAAGCGGGTATCACCCTGCTGGCAGCAGCAGTCCTGCTGCTGATCTGCGGATTCGGCATGGCTCACTTCCACCTGATTTCCAGGGTGTATCAGAGCCTTTGCCGTCATCAGAACTGGGAGAACGGTGTCTGTACATCCTGCGGACTTGCCTGTGAGCATGATGCATGGGAGAACGGCAGATGTGTTGTCTGTGGGCTTCCGTGCGAGCACCGTTGGGAGAACGCCCTCTGCACCGTCTGCGGATCATCGTGCGTACATGAATGGGAGAATGCGAAGTGCCAAACCTGCGGGCTGCGCTGTGATCACCCGACTTATGACCACGGTGCCTGTACCGTATGCGGGACAGCCTGCAGCCATGACTTCCGGGAAGGAATCTGTGTCATCTGCGGAGAGGTCTGCAGTCATGCAAATCACGATCCGATCACGCAGCAGTGTACCGTCTGCGGACTTAAAATTCCGCATAGTTTCATCCATGGAAAATGCGCATGCGGCGCCGTGCCGATGTTTTACGACAGCCTTTTGCCTTCGGAATTCTACCAGGAATGCGAGCACCCCGGAACGGTTCAAAAACAGACTTATACCCAGAAGCTGCACTATCAGGGTGACGAAGAAGTCACGAAAAACCTCAATGTCTATCTTCCTTATGGATATAGCGAGCAGGAAAAGTACAATGTGCTGGTGCTGATCCACGGGGGAGGGGATGATGAGGATTCATGGCTCACGAAAGAATATGATTTCGGCTTCCCGCTGATCATGAAGAACATTTATGATAATATGATCGAGCAGAGGCTGTGCAGGCCGCTGATCATCGTATGTCCGACAACCTATAACGGGCCGTATTATTCCAATGACGGCGGAATTGAGCAGATGGCAACGGAACTCCGGGAAACGATTCTCCCCTACGTTGCCGAGAACTACAGCACCTATGCGGAAAGCGGGAGCCTTTCGGACCTGCAGGCAGCGAGAGAGCACTTTGGAATCGGCGGGATGTCGAACGGCGCGCTGTACGCGCTGAACAGCGGCATGCAGATGGATCTCGACCTGTTTTCCAATTTTATCTGTTTCTCCGGAAACAGCCAGCCGTATGCGGTTGCCGAGGCAATCAACTCCGAAGATTGGAAGGACCTTCCGATTTCCTTTTTCTATGCAGGAGCCGGATACTATGACAGCCAGTGGCAGAATACGTTCTATGGATTTCAGATCATTGTTGATCAAACCGACAGACTGACGGAAGGAGAGAACGCCTTCTATCGGGACATCGACGGCGGCCACGACTTCGGGGTGTGGAATGTCAACATCTTCAATGCCCTCCAGATGGCATTCCCGGAAGAATAAGACGGGAGCTGACTGCAGTGACAAGCTGTATCGTTTCCCGTGATTCCTGTTGCGAATAAAAAACAGAAAAAAGTTGACACGATGTCAGAATGCTGCTATACTGTGTTCTGACATCGTGTCATTATATATTATTGAGTGAAAGGAACCATCAAAATGAAGAAAAATACAGGGGCGCAATTGGCGCTGTATCCTGCACCGGTGCTTGTGGTCGGTGCGATGGTGGACGGAAAGCCAAACTGGACTCTGGTTGCGCATGCGGGTGTCATGGCACACAGCCATGTGATGCTCTCTATGGTGAAAGCTCATTATACCAACAAGGGGATTCGTGAGAACAAAGTCGTTTCGGTCAATGTGGTGGATGCTTCCTGGCTGAAGGATGCGGATCGCATGGGCTGCATCAGCGGAAACAAGTCGGACAAATCCGAAGCCTTTGCCTATACGCTGAGTGAGAAGGGCGCACCGATGATCGATGAGGCCAAGGTGACCATGGAATGCGAAGTGGAGGATATCTACGACCTCCAGGGATTTGACAACTTCATCTGCCGGATCACCGGGACTTATGTGGACGAGGACATCCTGACGGAAAAGGAAAAGATCGATTATCGCAAGTTCAAGCCTGCTTTGTTCCAGTTCCCGACCTATGAATATCTGGAGACCGGGGACATCCTCGGCGCCTGCATGAAGATGAACTGAACGGATTCATGTGTCGGAGAGAAGATATGAAAAGAATCACGACTCTCATCCTCCTTGCGGCTCTGGTACTTTTGCTTTCTGCCTGCGGGCAGAAGAACGCGGAAACCGTGACCGCAAGTACAGCCCCGGAAACAGCTGTACCGCAGGAAACCACCGTGACGCAGGAGCCCGCAAATACGGACTCGACTGAAACTGCAGCAGAAACCACGGCGCCGAAAACCGATGCCGCGCCGGTCGTCTATTTCACCTCGGATATTTCACCGGAGGGCCTGCAGGCAGTTTACAGCGCACTGAACTGGGCTCCCTCGGGAAAGCTGGCCGTCAAGGTCTCCACCGGAGAGCCGCCCGCCAGCAACTATCTTCGTGCCGATCTGATCGGACCGCTGGTACAGTCGCTGGGTGGCACCATCGTGGAATGCAACACCGCCTATGGCGGGTCGCGCAGCACTTCAGCCATGCACAAACAGGTTGCGGAGGACCACGGTTTTACTTCCTTTGCGGACTTTGATCTGATGGACGAGGAAGGGGAAGTACAGTGGCCGGTGACCGGCGGGGAACGTCTGGAGCACGCCATCGTCGGCAGCCATGCGGAGAACTACAACGACTGGCTGATCCTCTCTCATTTCAAGGGACACGCCATGGCCGGCTTCGGCGGTGCCATCAAGAATGTGGGCATCGGCATGTCCTCACCCAGTGGCAAGGTTTATGTCCATTCTGCCGGGACAAGAACAAGCGGCAGCATCATGCACAGCGATCAGGATGCCTGGCTGGAGGCCATGGCTGAGATGGTCACTGCCGTGCGTGACCATGTAGGGCCGGAGCATATCGTCTATATCAACGTGATGAATCGGCTGAGTGTGGACTGCGATTGTGACGGGAACCCCGCCGAGCCGGACATCCATGACATCGGTATTCTGGCATCCACGGATCCCGTTGCACTGGATCAGGCGTGCATCGACCTTGTCTGGCAGGCCGAGGGGAACGAATCACTGGTGCGCCGGATCGAGTCGCGTGACGGGCTACACACGCTGCAGTACGCCGAACAGATCGGCCTCGGAAGCAGAACCTATACCCTGCAGAGCCTCGATGCCTGAGTTTCTGAAGCGGGAATCAACACCCATTTTGTCAGAGAGGAGAATCTCTTATGCCGAAAGGATCACCGGAACTGACCTCCGCGCGGAAGGAAGAAATCATTTCCGCATGCCGGAAGCTCTATGAGACCATGAGCTTCAAGGACATCACGCTCAAGGAGATCGGGCAGCAGACCTCTTTTACCCGTACCTCGATCTACAATTATTTTGAGACAAAGGAAGAAATCTTCCTGGCTCTGTTTGCACAGGAGTATGAACTTTTTGCCGAGGATCTGGATAGGCTTCTTGAGCAAAGAGAGATGCTGTCGCCGGATGAGCTTTCTTCCGAACTGGCCCATGCGCTGGAACGCCGGCCCCTGATGCTTAAGCTTCTGAGCATGAACCTCTATGATATGGAAGCCAATTCCCGTATGGAGCGTCTGGTGGAATTCAAGAAAGCATACGGCGAATCGAGTGCCGCAGTAGACCGCTGCCTGAAAAAGTTTGTCCCCGACCTCACGGAAGAGAACAGACAGACCTTCCTCTATGCTTTTCTGCCCTTTGTCTACGGTCTGTACCCCTATACCCTCGTGACGGAAAAGCAGCGTCTGGCCATGAAAGAGGCCGGGATCCCCTATGTATATATGAGCACCTATGAGATGGCCTACACCT
>CAZMXF010000245.1:0-4336 GCA_964570015.1 uncultured Oscillospiraceae bacterium
CGGGCCTCGTCCATGACGATCATGCTGACGGCGGTGTTGAAAACCGGATAACGGAATTCTCCGCAGAATTCGCAGTAGGGGACTTCACCTTCCGTTTCATGATGACGAATGACCAGTTTGGTCCCGCACTGCATGCAGTAATTCATTTCCATCCCGGCAGAACCTCAGACCAGACGGATCCGGAAACACTTGCCGGCACCGAAGGCATGCTCCATCTCCGTACGGTACAGCGGGAAAAAGTCCGAAGGCATCAGCGCCTGTACACAGCCGGCAAAGCCTCCGCCGTGGACACGCCACGCACCCTTCCCATCCAGGAGCGAAGCGCTGCGCTCGAGTCCTTCGAGGAGGCGGGTGTCGCCGGTGGAACTGGTGACGATATTATTCAGAAGCGTCTCAGAGGACCGTCCGGACTCATTCATCAGCCGCATGTACTCCTGACCGTTGTGCGATTTCAGCGCATCGCGCATCTTTATGACGCGTTCGTTCTCTGCGAAGAAGTGCATGGCTCTCCGAACCGGGCGGTTGGACTGGTCCCAGCCCTTGCTGTAGAAAAGCTCGGGGTCTACGTCCGAAAGTACGCCGACATCGAAGAGGTTGGCAATGTAGCACATGTCCGCCGGGATACGCGCATACGAGGTGTTGAGTCCGTCATGACTGCCGCCGGTGTCTGTGAGGCACATGGTCAGGCCCATATCGGAGAAGTCATCCTCTATCCGTTCGATCTCATTGGTCTTCAGGTCGACATAGAGGGTATGACCCATAGCACAGACCAGCTGGCTCGTAAGTCCGCTGGGCTTGCCGAAGTGATCCGTTTCCGCCGAGTGGGCGGTACGTGCAATGACAATATCCTCGACAGAGTTGCTGTTATATAGCTGACTCAGGATGCGGGCAATCAGCACGGAAAAGGCGGCGGAAGAACTGAGCCCGGCGCCGATGGGGAGCGAGGTGGTGATTTCAGCATCGAACCCGCCGATCGCAAGACCGAGATCCTGGAAAGCGGCGGCAACCCCTCTGGCCAGCGCGACCGGCTTGCCGAATTCCGCCGGGCGGACAGAGAGCTGATTGGTTTTGAACAGGATCGGGTCGTAGCCCTTGCTGTGAATACGGATGACGGAGTCAGAATTCGCAGTAAAGTCGGCCTGAATGTTCAGGTGGATCGCGGAAGCCAGAACACGTCCGCGCTGGTGATCCGTGTGATTACCGGCAAGTTCTGTTCTGCCGGGAACAGATAAAGTAGCCAATCTTCTGCACTCCTTTAAAAAGCTTAAGCATTTCCGACAATTAACTAATATATCATAAACCATAATTTGTGGAAAGTCAATTAAAATAGAGAAAAAAGATGAGGGGCAGTGAAAAATTAAGACAAGTATTTAACGCTTGCCTTTCGCCTCATCAGACCATATAATATGTGACATCAGATCATCAACCGAGGAGGACCATCGGATGAAAACTGCAAACGGAATCAACCTGACCATGCTCTGTGACTACTATGAGCTCACGATGGGGAACGGTTATTGGAAAGCGAATATGTCAGACCGGATCACGTATTTTGACGTGTTTTTCCGCAGTATCCCGGACAGCGGCGGCTTTGCCATCGCCGCAGGGCTGGAACAGATTGTGGATTATGTCAGGAATCTCCACTTTTCTGAAGAGGATCTCACGTATCTGCGTGGCAGGGGCATGTTCGATGAAGGATTCCTGGACTATCTGAAACACTTTCACTTCCATGGAGATATCTGGGCTGTGCCGGAAGGGACGCCCATTTTCCCCGGTGAGCCGATCATCACAGTCCGCGCACCTGCAATCGAGGCACAGCTGCTGGAGACCTATATGCTCCTGGAGTTCAACCATCAAAGCCTGATCGCTACCAAGGCCAATCGCATCTGCCGGGCAGCTGAGGGCAGAACTGTGCTGGAATTCGGCTCCCGCCGTGCGCAGGGAATCACCGGCGCTGTGACGGGCGCAAGGGCCGCGTTCATCGGCGGCTGTGCGGGTACCGCCTGTACTGTCTCGGACCAGGTCTACGGGGTTCCGGCCGCGGGGACCATGGCTCATTCATGGGTACAGATGTTCGACAGCGAATATGACGCCTTTGAGCACTACTGCCGGACCTATCCGGACAACGCGGTCCTGCTGGTGGATACCTTCGACACGCTGCGCTCCGGTGTACCGAATGCCATCCGCGCCTTCAACAATATTCTCAAGCCGCTCGGCATCAAAAAGTGCGGGATCCGCCTGGATTCCGGAGATATGGCATGGCTGACCAAGCGTGCGCGGGAGATGCTGGATGAAGCAGGATGGACCGAGTGCCGCATCACGGTCTCCAACTCTCTGGACGAGCGCCTGATTCGTGATCTGATCCGCCAGGGGGCGAAAATCGACTCCTTCGGCGTCGGTGAGCGCCTGATTACCTCGAAAAGCGAGCCGGTTTTCGGCGGCGTGTACAAGCTCTGCGCAGTGGAAGACGAGGACGGAAACCGCATCCCGAAGATCAAGATCAGTGAGAACATCGGGAAGATCACCAACCCGGACTTCAAAAAGCTTTACCGATTCTATAATCTGGAAACCGGAAAAGCGGAGGCAGATTATATCTGCCTGCGGGAAGAGACCGTCGATGATAGCAAACCGCTGACGATCTGCGATCCCATCGCCCGGTGGAAGAGCAAGGTCATGGAGAATTTCCGCGCCGTGGAGCTTCAGGTCCCGATCTTCCGGGACGGTGAGCTGGTCTATGAGCTCCCGACGCTTCCGGAGATCAAGCAGTACTGCGCCAAGCAGCTTCAGACCTTGTGGCCGGAAGTGATGCGCTTTGACAATCCGCATCAGTACTATGTCGACCTCTCCGAAGAGCTCATGGCGCTGAAAGACGAGATGCTTCACAATGCCGGACGGCGTAGCGCGGGAGAGAAGAAATGAACTCCCGAATCACGCTGCTTCCTGCTTTCGAGAGACGGGAAGAACTCATCCCGCTTTATGAAGAATACGCCGCTATGCTGGTCCGGGTGGAACCGATCTTTACCAAGTCCCTTGATCAGCAGAACTATGACGAGGAGATCGCGCGTCTCGAGGAGAAGTATGCGCCGCCGAGAGGAAGCATTTACCTGGTGTATGTCGACGGCAGCCTGGCCGGCTGTGTCGGGATGAAGCCTTCAGACGCGGAGAGCGCGGAACTCAAGCGCCTCTATGTCCGCCCGACATTCCGAGGGCAGAATCTCGGGGAGACCCTGACGCGCCGCATCATGGAGGATGCAAGGGAAGCCGGATACAAAAAACTGCGCCTGGATACGCTCCCGGGCCTGAAGACAGCCCTTGCCCTCTATCGGCGCCTGGGCTTTCGGGAGATCGAACCATATTACGACTGCCTGATCCCCGGTACGATCTTCATGGAAATCGATCTATAGAACCAGCACCCCTGCCGAACGGCGGGGGTGCTGTGTCTGGACGGGGATCGGGCTTCCTTCACATAGCCGGCTGCTTTGGCATCGCACAGGATATGAACTTTGACCCGGCCCTAAATAACAAAACCCCGCCCAAAGGGCGGGGTTCTAAGCTTACTTCGCGTAGCCGGCCGCTTTGGCCTCATCCAGGACATGAACCATGGCCTGGCCCCAAAATAACAGAACCCCGCCCTTTGGGCGGGGTTCTAAGCTTACTTCGCGTAGTCGACCACTTTGGTCTCGCGCAGGACATGGACCTTGACCTGGCCGGGATATGTAAGCTCGGCTTCGATCTTCTTGGCGATGTCTCTCGCGAGCAGAACCATCTGGTCTTCACTGACGGCCTCCGGCTTGACCATGATACGAATCTCGCGGCCGGCCTGAATCGCATAGGAACTGGCAATTCCCGGGAAGCTCTTGGAGATCTCTTCCAGCTTCTCCAGACGCTTGACATAGTTCTCAATGTTCTCGCGGCGGGCGCCGGGACGGGAAGCGGAGATCGCATCGGCAGCCTGTACGAGGCAGGCAACTGCGGTGTGAGGCTCCACGTCGTTGTGGTGGGCTTCAATCGCGTGGATGACGGCGTCGGATTCGTGGTACTTCCGGGCAATGTCGACACCGATGGAAACATGGCTACCTTCGACTTCGTGGTCGATGGCCTTGCCAATGTCATGCAGGAGACCGGCACGCTTGGCGGTGACCACATCGACACCCAGCTCCGAAGCCAGGAGACCGGCGATGTGGGAAACTTCGATCGAGTGGTTCAGAACGTTCTGGCCATAACTGGTGCGGTAACGCATGCGTCCCAGCAGGCGAACCAGCTCGGGATGCAGACCGTGGATGTTGGTCTCGAACACGGCGCGTTCGCCTTCGGCCTTGATGGTGGCGTTGACTTCCTT
>CAZMXF010000246.1:0-4333 GCA_964570015.1 uncultured Oscillospiraceae bacterium
CCGAAGTCAGGGGCACTGTCTACAACCAGATTTGGCTTCAGGGCTATGGAAGCATTCCGCGGTATCATTTCAGATACTTTTGCCGCATCCATCAATGAGATTGTCATCTCGTGTGCATCGGATCCGAATACTTCATAAATTACAGACATGAGAATACCCCCTATATCTAATCATGTGCTGGCTACGGTCTTTGTCAGCAGGTAGCGTTTTCTGTATTTCAGTTTGACATATTTCAGTATTTTCCGATAGTAAACAGGGTTCGTAAGTCCACCAATTACGCCCACTACCGGAATCCCCTGAATGAACTTTGCAAGTAGCATATCAACAGCGAAAGCATCCGAAGTGTGTCCAAGCTGCAGCTTGAAATCTTCCTCCGAAGGAGCTGACAGTCCATCCATCATTGAGTCTACCAAATCATTGCAGGTGTCCCAAGGATCACCCTTCAGCATTGAACCTTCGAGAACTGTGAGAATGAAGTATTTCTCAGCGGGAGAGTCATAATCAAATCCGTGTTCAAGGGCAGTCTCATAACAGCCACGAAGAATCAGAGAAATGAAGAGTACAATATCCGGAAGCCCGATTCCAAGAGCACCGAGACTGATACCCTCAACAGCGCTTGCGGAGAGACTGATGAGATTATTCAGCTCAGAACTTGCCTTCAGAGCCAGAAGGTCTTTTGGACTCATTTCCAGATCTATCGCAAAGTCATGAACAAGAAATCCTTTTTGAATCTCTTCTTTCTTATAGGTTTTCTCAATCAGAGGGGTGCCTTTGTCGAAGATGATCTCAAATGCCTTTCGGAACACCACCTGCAAGTTGGATATTACCTTCCCGGGGACTTTTTTCTCCAAATCAAACCGCCACTTAAAGCTTTCCTTATGTGCCTGCTTTCTGAGCCTCTCTTCGGCGCGTGATATGCGGTTTAATTCTTTTTGAACGGTATTGGACATGTTATAGTTCCTTTATTATTTGTTGAAGAAAAATGCTAGTGCTGTTTTCAGATTTTTGATACAGTCTTTGACTTAATTCTACTGTAATAGAAGAAGCAGGCAAGAATCTGTATGACGGTTGCACAGGGGATGCCAAGCCCGATATAGAACAGCCGTCCGGTTGTACGGCTCATCCACCATGCCACAGGAATACGGATCAGAAATGCCGCAGCAATACCTTGAATCATTACAAAACCGGTTTCTCCAAGTCCGTTGAAGAATCCTATGAAGCAGAAAAGGAAACAGGTGAGCAGGCAGTCGATGGCATAAGCTTTCAGGTAGTCAAATCCGGCTGAGATAACTTCAGAGTCACGCGCGAATAACCCGCATAGGAAGTCACCATGAAAGAATGCGACGAAGAACATAACGAGACCGAATGCTGTTGAGACGAGAATGGCGATTCTAAGCCCACGCTCTGCGCGCTCATTTTTACCGGCACCATGGTTCTGGGCAACATAAGCGCTCATCGCCTGCATAAAAGCTGCGGGTATCAGCATGATAAAACCACAGACTTTTTCAGCGACGCCTACCCCAGCAGACGCAATCAGCCCTAGTGTGTTGACTATAGCGAGTATAACGAGAAAAGACAGACCTACCAGTAAGTCCTGCAGAGCAATTGGTGTCCCGAAGCGGACAATCTTCCTTGATATCAAGGAATCTATCCGAATATCTCTTCGAGTAAAAGAAAAGGGTAGATTTCTTTGACTTAGTACAAACAAGGAGATAATAACGCTGATCGTCTGAGATAATACGGTGGCAATTGCGGCGCCGGCTGCGCCCATACCCAGTTTAGCTACAAGGAACAGGTCTCCGGCAATATTAAAAACACTGGCAATTGCGACAGTCAGGAGGGGTGTTTTGGAATCGCCAAGACCTCTCATGATACTCCCCAGCACATTATAGGCAACAATCATGACAGAGCCCAGACCGCAGATGGAAATATACTGCTTCGTTTCTTCGAAAGCCTCTGTTGGAGCATTCATCAGACTAGCCAGAACGCCTGAAAGAATCGGGATGGCCGCTGTCATTACCAATCCCACAGATGCAAAAAGAAGAATGCTGGTTCCGATAATCTTTCCGCCGGCTGCACGATTCCCGGCACCGATGTTCTGCCCGAGCAGGATCGTCGTTCCCATAGCGAATGAGCTTACTAAGTTAGTCAGTGTGTGCATGATCTGAGAACCTACCGCTACGCCTGACACATCCTGGGCGAAAGCGTATTTGCCGACAATTAAAAGATCGACCGCTCCATATAGTGCCTGCAGAAACAGAGCGAAAAGAATAGGCATGGAGAACGATAGGAGCGGTCCGAGGATCGGTCCAACAGTAAAATCATTAATCTTTTGATCCATTATAACCCTCAAAAAAACCGGATAAGGAACGGGATTCTCACCCGATCTCTTATCCGGCTTCTCATTTCTTATGAATGATTTGCCCTCCGAGGCGTTTGTATCCTAGCACTTTTGATTCAGAAAGTCAATCTTCTGTTCCAATCTCTGTTCCAATCTCTGCCTTGTTGAGCTGTGTAGGGGGAAGCAATTCATGTCCCAAGATTAATATCATTAAGGGCTGCAACTTGCTCTTGCAAACAGGCACTTTGACTTTCAGCCGAGCGAACAATTGAGCGGAAATGCAAGTTCGTTCCGATTTGTGCGTAAAACGGAGAAAAGATCGTTCTGATTTGTGTTGACATGCCCAAATCGTGAAGATAAAATTACTGTGTACACAAAGCCACGCGAAGACCAAATGGTGAATAATCAGAGGAAAGCTTCTATGCAATGTGATCTTTATGCAGCAATACGTCTGGCGAAAAAAATTGAGCAGGGCGCCTAACGAACAATAATACTATATGAAATACTACGTAACAGCAGATCTTCATGGCTTTTACATGGAGTTCCAAGATGCACTGAAAGCCAGCGGATACTACGAGGATAAAGAACCGCATAAGCTGATTATCCTCGGGGATTTGTTCGACAGAGGCTCTGAGGCAAAGCGTCTGCAGGCGTTCGTTTTGAATAATATGGAAAACCTGATCCTGATCCGCGGTAATCATGAGGATCTGTTTGAGAAACTGGTTACGGCAGATGAAGGACTGCCTTACAGCCATCATGTGACCAACGGTACCTATCAGACTGCGTTGCAACTTACCGGGTTCGATCCTACTATGGCCAGAATAAGGAACTATGACTTTGCGGATGCAGCAAAAGCTACCCCTTTTTACAAAACGATTATCCCATCCATGCTCGACTGCTATGAAACGGATCACTATATTTTTGTACACGGATGGATCCCATGCATTCACAGCAGAACAGGATATAGTTATTACCGTGAATGGAGAGATGCCAGCGCAGGTGAATGGCATTCAGCCCGCTGGTATAACGGTATGGACGCAGCCCGGACCTGCATGGAGGAGAAAACGATTGTATGCGGACACTGGCACACATCATACGGACACTCCAAATATGAAGGAAAATGTTCAGAATTCGGGCGGGATGCCGATTTTAGCCCGTACTATGCTTCTGGGATTATTGCTCTTGACGCATGTACAGCTCGAAGCGGCCAAGTGAATGTCATCACGCTTGATGATTGATTACAATTCTCTCTGTGAGAAGCACTATTAGCAGCTTGGAGGAAAAATGTTTACTGAGGAATACCAGAAAATGCTTCGTGCCAGAAGTATGAACAACAGAGGGGCGCTGCTCGATTCAAAGGAATGCGGATGTTTCTTCTGTCTGAAGATGTATACACCTGATCGGATTCAGGATTGGCTGAATGAGGAAACGGCTCAATGCCCATACTGTAATGTGGACGCTGTTATTCCGGAAAGCTATGAGTATGAACTGGATGATTCGCTTCTTTTGGCTATGAAGGAATACTGGTTTTGAATATTCCTGCATTGAATGAGGCAAAGGAGAATCAGTACGGAGATTTTAAATAAAAAACATGACTAAATCCTTGAGCAATTTACCGTTTCCGGAAGAATAAAATACTGAGTCTGTAACATTTTAGAAAAAGAATCTAACAGGTCTGTGATACCACCGAGATTCATTAAGAGTGAGGAAGATATAATGGCAACATTACGGGAAATTACAGAATCCATTATCGAAGACATCGAATACGTGCTGAAATTAGCCGGACCTCTTGCTTCTGGAGACCCAATTCCGGATACTTCCATATATCATTTGGATGATTTTCCTGAGGCAGGGTGGAAAGCACAGGAAGCATATGATATGGCCATGAGCAATGATGAGATCAAGGACACAGTACAAACTTTGATCGAAGCTTCAGATAGGCTTTCTGCCGTATACACAATGCTTTGCGACCTTATTCCTTCAAGAGACGCA
>CAZMXF010000247.1:0-4324 GCA_964570015.1 uncultured Oscillospiraceae bacterium
ATCACCAAGCGCTTCGGCCCTGTCCTTGCCAACGACAAGGTCTGGCTGGACATTTATCGCGGTGAAATCCTTGCTCTGCTGGGTGAGAACGGCAGTGGCAAGACCACGCTCATGAACATGCTCTCGGGGATCTACTTTCCGGACGAAGGCACCATCAGCATCGACGGAAAAGAGGTCGTCATCCGCTCCCCGAAGGACGCCTTTGATCTTGGCATCGGCATGATCCATCAGCATTTTAAGCTGGTCGATGTGCTGACGGCAGCGGAGAACATCGTCCTCGGTCTGGGCGGGAAGCTGGATCTGAAGACCGCCTCGAAAAAGATTCGCGAGATCTGCGACGCCTACGGGTTTGAAGTCGACCCGAACCAGAAAATCTACGATATGTCCGTTTCGCAAAAACAGACCGTCGAGATCGTCAAAGTACTCTATCGCGGCGCGGACATTCTGATTTTGGATGAACCCACCGCCGTCCTGACCCCGCAGGAGACAGACCGGCTTTTTGCTGTGCTGCGCAATATGCGTGATGACGGCAAGGCTATTGTCATTATCACACACAAAATGCATGAGGTTGAAGCACTCTCCGACCGCGTCGCTATTCTCCGGCATGGGCAGTTCATCGGTGATATGCCCACCAGGAACACCAACGCTCAGGAAATGACCAACATGATGGTCGGCCACGCTGTCACTCTGAACATTGACCGTCCCGACCCGGTCAACCCGAAGCCGCGCGTCGAAGTGAACGGCTTGACCGTTCGCAGCATCGATGGGATTCTGAAGCTGGATGATGTTTCCTTTACTGCCTATTCTGGCGAGATCCTCGGGATCGCAGGCATTTCCGGCTGCGGTCAGAAAGAGCTGCTTGAATCGATCGCAGGTTTACAGCCGGTTGAGTCCGGCAGTATCTGTTACATTGAGGACGACGGGACGCGTGAGGAACTGATTGGTAAGGACCCGCTCAGTATCGCCGAGTTGGGTGTCAGCCTCTCATTTGTCCCGGAGGACCGTCTTGGCATGGGGCTGGTTGCCAACATGGACCTGGCAGACAATATGATGCTTCGCTCTTTCCGTCGCGGGCACTCCATCTTCACCGATCGACGCAGTCCCAAAGAGCTCGCCGAGGCAGTGGTACAGAATCTTGAAGTCAGCACACCTGGTATCTTTACCCCTGTACGCCGTCTGTCCGGCGGCAATGTGCAAAAAGTTCTTGTCGGCCGCGAGATCGCCTCAGCTCCTACCGTCCTGCTTACCGCTTATGCGGTTCGCGGTCTGGACATTAACTCTTCTTACACAATTTATGATCTGATCAACAAGCAGAAGGCCGAGGGCGTCGCCGTCATCTATGTCGGTGAGGATCTGGATGTGCTTCTGGAACTTGCAGACCGGATTCTCGTCCTTTGCGGCGGAAAGGTCAGCGGCATTGTTCCGGGCCGTGGCTCCAGCAAGCGTGAAGTCGGCCTCATGATGACAAAACTCGGAGGACATGCGGATGAATAACAGGACGCACACCCCTCTCTTTCATGTGGCAAAAAGAGGTGCCCTGCCCTGGTACAAGGTCTGGGCAATTCGCGGTGCCGGACTGCTCCTGGCACTTCTTGTCTGCAGCCTGATTACCACCCTTGTCACAAAGCAGAATCCTCTCGAGGTCTATGGCGCAATCGTCAACGGATCTTTCGGGTCGCCCCGTAAGATCTGGATTCTGTTGCAGAATATCGCTATGCTTCTCTGCGTCTCCCTCGCAGTTACTCCCGCTTTCCGGATGCGTTGCTGGAACCTGGGCGGAGAAGGTCAGGCCCTGATCGGTGGGCTCGCAGCAGCTGCGTGCATGATCCTGCTGGCAAACAAGTTACCCAACTGGGCTGTAATCGCCTGTATGACGGTCGCGAGCATTGCAGCGGGCGCGATCTGGGCTGCCATCCCCGCCATTTTCAAGGCAAAGTGGAATACCAACGAAACGCTCTTTACCTTAATGATGAACTATGTCGCGACACAGCTCGTCGCCTATTACTGTGTGGTTTGGGAATCTCCGAAAGGTTCCGGTACCATCGGCATTATCAATCAGAACACAGAAATCGGCTGGTTCCCTCAGATCGGCAGCTACAAGTATCTGTTGAACATCATCATTGTCGCGCTTGTCTGTGTTGCGATGTATGTGTATCTCAACTACTCCAAGCACGGCTATGAAATCGCTGTCGTCGGGGAGAGTGAGCGAACCGCCCGCTACGTTGGCATCAAAGTCAACCGTGTGATTATCCGTACCATGTTTCTATCCGGTGCAGTGTGCGGTCTCGCCGGGCTTCTGCTGGTCGGGAGTACCAATCACACGCTGACTACCACGATCGTGGACGGGCGCGGATTCACAGCCGTTATGGTCTCCTGGCTGGCCAAGTTCAATCCCATCTGGATGATTCTGACCAGCTTCCTATTGGTCTTTCTCGGCCGTGGAGCCGGCGAGATCGTCACGAAGTTTGGTCTGAACCGTTCCTTCGGCGACATCCTTACCGGTCTCATTCTGTTCTTTATCATCGGCAGCGAGTTTTTCATCAACTATGAGATTCACTTCCGCCATGCCGCGGGAAAGGAGGAATAAGCCATGTTTGATTTTATCTCTTTTATTCCTCGCGCGGTTGTACAGGGTATCCCTCTGCTGCTGGGCAGCACCGGCGAAACTCTGACCGAAAAATCCGGCAATCTGAACCTCGGTATCCCCGGTATCATGTATGTTGGCGGCATCTGCGGCGTCATCGGTTCCTTCTATTATGAGGCTTCCCTTGCTTCAGCTGCTGACGTGAATCCCACACTCGCGATTCTCATTCCGCTCTGCTGCTGTCTTCTGGGCTCCCTTCTGATGGGGCTGCTGTATTGCTTTCTGACCGTCACTCTGCGTGCAAACCAGAACGTCACAGGTCTTGCCCTGACAACCTTCGGGGTTGGCTTTGGCAACTTCTTCGGCGGTTCTCTCATCAAGCTCTCCGGCAGTGATCTCCCCTCTGTCATTTTGACCATCACCAGCAACTGTTTCCGCAAATCGCTCCCCATAGCCGAAAAGTTCGGAGCCTTCGGAAAGCTCTTTCTTTCATACGGTTTTCTTGCCTATGTTGCTGTACTGATTGCCCTGGTGGTATCTTACATCATCAATCACACCCGTGTAGGGCTGCATCTGCGCGCAGTCGGCGAGAATCCCTACACAGCCGATGCGGCCGGAATTAATGTCAGCAAATATAAGTATGTAGCTACCTGTATCGGTTCCATGATCGCGGGTCTCGGCGGCCTATACTATGTTATGGACTATGCCTCCGGTGTCTGGACCAATGACGCTTTCGGCGACCGCGGCTGGCTCGCCATCGCGCTGGTTATCTTCACGGTCTGGCGGCCCAATGTGGGCGTGCTGGCTTCCTTCCTGTTCGGTGGTCTGTATATCCTGCACATGTATATTCCTTCCGGCATGAACCTCGCCATCAAGGAGCTCTATAAGATGGCGCCCTATGTGGTCACCATCGTGGTGTTGGTGCTCTCCAGCATGCGCAACAAGCGCGAGAACCAGCCCCCTGCCTCGCTGGGTCTCCCCTACTTCCGTGAAGAGCGGTAACGGATTCTGCCCGTCCCCGCGCCTCCGCCAGAAACTCATCACATCAATCCAAGATCAAAGCCATGCAGCACTTTCACAATGCCGCGTGGCTTTCATCGTTCATCTCATCTTCATGATTTTTTTATTTTTTGTGATAACATAGGTATTTATGTAATTATGTTTACCGATCAGGCACCTGTTTCGTCTCCTGCGCTGGCAGGAGGAGGCGCCGGTCAACCATATCCTCGAAGTAACAAAGAAGCCGACCGATCCCCAATCCTGACTGGGAGGGCCCCCGATGAGACCGATTCAAATCAAAAAAATATCCCTGCTTCTGATTCTGCTGCTGGTACTCAGCCTGCTCACCGCCTGCGGCAGGCAGAAGGAAAAGGACGAGCCTGACGAGGAGGTACCCGCAGGTCCGAAGATCGTGGAAGTGAAGATCACCGGCGCAAACTTCTACGATTATTTCGACTACAGGGATTATCCGAGCTTCGCCACGGATGAGGACGGAAATATTACCGAATGCAATCTCAGCTGCGGCTTTTCCCTGAAAGAGGGTTGGGTTGCGGCCAACGACCCGGACCACAAGGACACGCTGAAAGTGAGCTTCACCGCAGATGTTGTGTCTCAGCATGGTGAGTTCAACATCGACTTCCAGAGTGCCACGGGCGGGGGCACTCCCCGCTATGAGGTACTCTGGCTTAATCCGGACGAAACTGTGACCGGAACCATCTCCGAGACGCTTCCGTTCTGGCC
>CAZMXF010000248.1:0-4303 GCA_964570015.1 uncultured Oscillospiraceae bacterium
TGCATTCGTCAACGGTCAGATCTGACGGTACTCCATCGATCAGCGCATCGTAGAGGTCCCAGTTGCTGCTCATAAGGTTGTTGACTCCATTCGTTTGATGATGTTCTGGATTTCGAGGAGATCGGAAATAACATAGTTCTCCGTACCAGTGGCTTTGCCCGGACTGGAAGGATCCAGAAACAGAATGCTCCCGATACCGGCGTTATTGGCTGCTTCGATGTCCAGACTCCGATCGCCGACATAGAAGCACTTCTCTTTTGAAAGCTGGTATTTCTCCAGCAGATAGAGAATCGCGTCCGGAGCAGGCTTACGCGGAAATCCAGACAGAGAAGTCACAACCTCGGTAAAATAGGGGAGAAGCTCCGTCTGTCTGAGAATTTGGAGACAGGATTCGCCACGGTGAGTGACCATGAAGCAGCTGTGGTCTGCTTCCGTAAGGCTCTGAAGAATCTCCTTCGCGTGTGCCATCGCGACAATACTCCCGATGCTGTCGTCATTGAGCACGTTAAACCGGGCCTTGATTGGAGCAGGGTCCATCTGATGCTGAGCGGCTTCCTGCTCGATAAAGGTACCAACAGAGGTCCGGATGATCTCGTTATGGATATAGTCCGCATTGAACTCCAGTCCGAATTCAGTGCATGCTCTCTGTGTCGCGGGAATGATTGCAGGATAGGAATCTACAAGAGTTCCATCCAAATCCCAGATAAAAGCAAGTTGTTCCATGTGTTCAACACCATCCGTTCGAATAGTCTGATTTTACCATCACAACCGAGATGTGACAAGGTGCAGATAGGTGTCAGAACAAATTAGCCGACGTTTTTTCAATCACTTCCTGACAGATTTGATGCCTGATGGTATGTCAGGATTGAGGAAACTGCATCCATTGACGGTTGCGGCCCGGTCCGTACCTATTTCTCTGTGGTCATCCCGATGCTGAAGCCGACCATGATCTCGGTCGGAATTCTGGAGATTATGCGGGGCTGGAACGACTATCTGCTGCCATATTTGGTGCTTGACATCAACGAGTATCGGACAATTCCCATTCATATCCAGTATCTGAAAGGCAGTTACGGAACCGTGGATCTCGGTGCAACGATGGCTCTGATCCTGCTGAGTATCATCCCGGTTATCGTCTTCTATCTGATATACCAGAAATACATCATCAAGGGTGTCGCGGCAGGCGCCGTGAAGGGATGAAATAGGCCTGAACCTTCGTTCAGCAGCAAGCAAAGGAACTATACTCCGGTATAAACCGCTTTTTCGAGCACATCGTTTCAGATGTGCTCATTTTTGCTGCTGATCAGATGTCTCTCACCCCAATAAATCGCAGAAAAACCAGACTGATTAGTTGAAGTTGCGCTCTGGTTCTGATATGATAGACCTATAGTAGAGTAGGACTGGGGTGACTTTTACGATGAAATGCGATTGGAATGAGTTCACCAGACGTTTCCGCGAACTCTGCGAAGAGTATTGCGATATCGAACATCCCGAGCCGCCGTGTGACGGAATTCCAATCTCACGGTTTAATGCCTTGATCTCCGGGAAAAGCAAGCCGACGCCCGAAGAGCTTCTCATCATTTCCAAAGGGTTCGATGTCAGCATCAATTACCTGCTGACCGGTGACAAACTGTTCTTAAGCCTTCACGGACTGAAGAAAAAAGATACTCAGAGATTGCTGGAAGAGATAGAGAATCTGAAAAATTGCGAGTAAAGGGAAGATAGAGATGAGGGGTGGAGTTGTTACAGGAGCCCCTTTCGGTATCAGGACAGAATTTGTTTAGCCATTGATAAGAAGGTCTTTGCAAGTTTATTCCCGTAAGCCCAATCATGGGCTTCTGGTGAATGCAGCAGAGTTTTATGACTGAAAGGTAAGGTTAATTTGCACATGAGCGAGAGATTTACCAATATGCGCGACCTGATCAGTGCGCTGGCCATATCTATGAACTTGATCAATCCCGACATGCAGCATCACCATGAGCAGACAGCATATTTAGCCTATCAAATCGGGTATGAGATGGGACTGCGCGATCAGGATCTGAATAATGCCGTATACGCCGCACTGCTGCATGATATAGGCACCGTGGTTTCTCCGGAGCCTCAGAAACTGGAGGAAATTGAAGCGCACCGCCATGACGTCGCCGCTGTGGGCGCTGATATGCTTCGTGATCTGGATGGCTTTGAAATGATTTCCCGTATTATCGGGATCAATCAGAACAGCTACGAGGATAATATCCGGATTCTTGGCGAACACGGCTGCCAAGACTCCTGCATGGACATCTCACAGTCGATACATCTGGGAGATGTTGTAGCCAGTCTTCTCCGGAGCAATGTGCCTATTCTGAATCAGGTGAAGGGAATCTGCGATGCCGTCGAAGCGTGCAGAGGAACGGAATTTTCCCCGAAGGCCTTAGATGCTTTTGAAAGATGCGCCGAAAGGGAATATCTTTGGATGGACCTTGCCCTGAACCCGTCTTTTTTGCTGCTGTTTACTGGGGAAATCCGCGCTGTCGGTTTGGACGAAGCCGTTGGACTCACAAAGCTGATGTCCCGCATCATCGACTACAGAAGCTCTTTCACCGCCATGCATTCCGCAGGCGTTGCCGCTTCAGCGCGTGCGATTGCCTCTATCTCAGGAATGACCGGTGATGAATGCAAAGAAATCACCATAGCAGGATACCTGCATGATATTGGGAAGCTTCGTGTTCCAAACAGCATTCTTGACAAGCCCGGGAAGCTTTCGGAAGAGGAATTCAATATCATCAAGGAGCATCCGTATTACACCAGATGGATCCTGAAGGATATAGAAGGTTTTGAACAGATCGCGAACTGGGCCGGATATCATCACGAGAAGCTGAACGGGAAAGGATACCCGTTCCATTTCGGAGCTGATTGGCTAGACAAAGGATCAAGAATTCTGGCAGTAGCGGATATCTTCTCAGCCATCACGGAAGTTCGCCCGTACCGGACTGGGATGAACAGGGAACAGGCCATGTCGGTCATGTGGAGCGATGTGGAAAACGGAACGTTGGACCGGGACCTTGTGCAGCTTCTGGAAGATCATTACGAAGAGATTGATTCCGAACGAGAGCGGGAGTCACGTGATGCAGGAAGCCGGTATTTCCAGTCTCTGGAGAAAAAAGAAAGACAGACATCATGATAAAAAGACTGTTGACGAATTCCCGCCGCACGCTCGTGACTTCAGTCATGAGTTAGGCGGGCGTTTTTTTGCTTTCCCAAGGAAAACTTAATGTGAATTAAATTGTCATCTAAAATCGCTTTATTATTGAAAAATTACCGGATTTATGGTATAATTTGTTTGAGATAGAGACGGAAAGGAAGTGATCTGTAATGCATATCGTTTCAACATATAAAGCAAGAATAAGCGAGACTGAGTATAACGCTTGCTTCACAGCTACGGTTGATTGGCACCGCAAAGCAGTCGACTTCTTTATTCCGGTCATTCTTGGTGAATGGGATTGGCTTACAATGCTCTCTGGCAAATCGTTGCTATCGTTCGTGGAGTTTCTAACAATAAAAACAAAGGATAATCCAAATCCAAAATACAATTTTACGGATTACATGTACAAGTATCCTTCCTATTATCGTCGTGCAGCAATTAACCAGGCTTTAGGCAAGGTTGCCTCGTTTAAAAGCAATCTGGAGAATTGGGAGAAAACACATCAGGGGAAGAAGCCGGATATTCCCATGGCTGGTTACGACTATCCGGCTCTTTACCGGCAGGAATGCATCAAGGAAAGTGCCGGCGACTGTTACCACGCTCAAATCAAAGTTTGGATTAGAAACACCTGGGACTGGATCACCGTGAAGCTCCGGAAGAGCGATGTGGATTACATCCAGCATCACTGCAAAGACCGAAAAGCCTGTGTACCGACATTACGGAAGCGCGGAAAGAAATGGTTTTTAGACTTCGCATTCGAGGAAGATGTTAAGTTGGCAGATATCCCTGTTCAGGAACAAACAATTCTGGCTGTTGATCTTGGCATCAACAGTGCCTGCGTCTGTACAGCCATGCTTGCGGATGGCACTATTCTCGGGAGAAGGTTTCTTCGCCTCCCAAAAGAAGAAGACTCTTTGCGGCATGCGCTGAACAGAATCAAAAAGGCACAGCAGAACGGTGCAAAGAAAACACCTGAACTTTGGGCTGTTGCCAAAGGTATCAATGATCACATTTCGGTTCAAACGGCGCAATTCATCGTAGATACCGCTGTCTTATTTAGTGCATTTACCGTCGTATTTGAGCATTTGGATACCAGGCACAGGAAACGAGGCGGCAGAAGCAAGC
>CAZMXF010000249.1:0-2122 GCA_964570015.1 uncultured Oscillospiraceae bacterium
ATGGTAAAAGATTGAAAGAGCGTTAATTCAGGTATATTCTTCATAGTCAGTATAGTCCATGATACTGTTATGGAGGAAGGGAATGATAGCGGCAAATCATTCAGATAGCTAAACAAAGTGATTTTAATATTTTCTGACAGATATCATTGGGTACAAACAAACTGCAATATGAAAGGGGAGTATGTCACTTTACAAAAACAATATCCAGATCCGGATCATAGAACACTTTTCCGTCATCCCTCAGGTAAACCGCTGATACACCGTATCTCTGTGCCAGATTCAAGCCTTTTTCCGGTCCGAGCACAAAGAGCGCAGTCGTGATGGCATCGGCTAGAAGAGACCTCTTCGTGATGGCAGTTACAGTTAGAATATGATTCTGTACCGGCCATCCTGTACGGGGGTCCAGAATATGATGATAGGTGACTCCGTTAAGGTGAAAGCTTCTCTCATAAATCCCACTTGTGACCAGTGTGCTGTCGCAGCTTTTCACTGCAGCCCAGAACTCTTTCCCTCTTTCACCTGAAGGTCGCTGAAGACCGATGGTCCAGGCTTTGCCATCCGGGCGGTTCCCGACCGTGACCACATTTCCCCCGAAGTTTAACAGAGCCGAGGTGACACCGCGTGCTCTAAGACTGTCCGCAATACAATCGCAAATATATCCTTTCGCAATTCCGCCCAGGTCAATTTCTGTTCCTTCCGGGACTCGTACGGTATTACCCAAAAGCACAATTTGAGAGCAGTCAGCCTTAGCGAGAGTCTTTTTTATTTCAGCAGAGTCCGGAATAACCGCTGTACCATCTGTGAAATGCCAAAGCCCAATCGTAGGACCGAGCGCAATATTAAAAGCACCATCTGATGCCTGGTTCATTTCTAGCGCCATTTCTAATACTGCTCTCGTGTGCTCGTTGATTTCCACAGGTTGCCCGCTACTGTGATTGATTTTCCAGACATCACTTCCGGGAACAAACTTGCTCAACAGCTGATTGTAGACTGCGCATTCATCCAGTGCTGCCCGGAGAATGTGCTCTGGTGCAGGTGAAGTAATAGTGTTGAAGGTGTCAAAATAATCGCCGCTTACTTGGTTCATTCTGATTTCTGCGTTCATTTTCCGGTCTCCTTGAGTATGATCGTACCGCTTCAGCCTAGGATAAATAATATAACAAATCCGACTGTTCAGCAAGTACAGGCTGCGGATACAGTCGGATTTATTATTTCATTCAGTCATTGGAAAACTTCTCAAATAGTACGCTTCTTCCACAGGCTGAACGATTATGCTTTTGAGATCTCAGTGTGTGCTGGATGTCGCTGCGGTCTGTACCAGAGCCGGGCTTACCTCAGTAAAGCCGAAGTTATCGTTTACATAAGACACTGCATGACTGGATGCCAGCAGTCCGGAGGTCGCGTACCAGCCCTGTGCAACACCGCCGAAGCCGATATAGTTGTGCTCCGGTGTAAGCAGAACACCATGAGAGTCAAGGCCAATTGCATAAAAACCTTCAAACGGTGTTTTGTGATCTGCTTTCAGAACACGGATATTGGTATCTACATCCAAACCGCCGACGGTACCGAATGTGACATTCTTCATTTCCACTGCATAGAAGGGGCCTTCCGCATAGGGTTTCAGATTCTCAGGTTTCTTACCGAATGCGGTATCTTCACCGGCTTCTACACAGGCGTTGTAGGCATCTACGGTTCCTGCAAGGACAGCAGGGTCCATTCCCAGCTGTTTTGCCAGGTCTTCCACGGTATCACCCTTGAATGCCATGCCTTCTGCAATGCAGGCTTCAAGGCAGTCAAACACTTCGGGAAGCGGTGTGTTCATCTTCGTGCCGCCTTGCCAGCAGTAACCCTCCCACTTGGGAATGGCCGAAAAGCCATTGTCCGCAATATCTTGGAGGCGGTCCTTGGAATACACAGCATAATAATGGGTGCCGGATTTGAATGCCGGGCAGGAATCTTCTGTCAGAACCAAACCGAAGCGGATCAGCATTTCTTCGTTCACGTAACGTTCGCCCTTCGTATTAACAACCAGGCAGTCAGAGCTGATGCCGAGACCGAGAGGAATGTCATTCAGAGTACTGGTTTTGACACGGCCTGTACGACCGTCCAGCGTTCCTTCCAG
>CAZMXF010000249.1:2222-4286 GCA_964570015.1 uncultured Oscillospiraceae bacterium
TTGCGGGCTTTGATACCGGTGACACGGTCTCCGTCCGTCAGGATTTCATACCCTTCTGTTTCCAGCATATACTTGCCGCCCTCTGCTTCACAGAATGAGAGGAAAGACTTGTAGTACTTATTGACTCCGGCACGGCGGTCTTCATATGTACCGGTATCGATGTTGGAGGCGAGAACAGAGTTGTAGGAGACAATTCCGCCGGCCATGGGGGATACGTCCAATGTGCCGAATCTCCAGCCACGATCAAACAACCAGTCGATGGTGTCGCCGGATTTTTCTACAAAGAGTTCAATCATCTCCGGCTTTGCCTTCTGAACGCCGTCTGATCCCATGGTGAAGTCAAGCCAGGTCTGCTTATAGGCTTCGGCATCTACAAAGTCTTCTCCGTTGTTGAACATCTCTTTGTATTTCGGCGGGTTGACTGCGTTGAATTCATGGCAGAGTGCCGACTTGCCGCCGACTTTGCCTGCCTTGTCGATGGCCATGACGCTACAGAGCTTGCCCCCGTTGATTTCCTGGATCTTCTCAATCGCATTCCGGAAAGCAAATATACCGCCGTTGCCCATGCCGACAATCAGAATATCGGTGTCAATCTCTATCGGATCGGTGATTTCTGCAGCCGGAGGAGCTTTGTGGAAGTACTCCACTGCGCTCTCATCAGTTCCACCGGCAACCAGGGCTTCTCTCAGAGCTTTGTCGACTGCAACCTTGATTGCGGTGCTGGAAGCTGTTGCACCAGCGATACTGTCAACTTCCAGAGACTGGCTTTCAATGATACGCGGAATCAGTTTATCCTTTGCGCTCTGGAGGATCACTTCCGCTTCACCGTGGGCAAAACGGTCATCCGGTGTTTCAATCTTCAAAATTGAGGTTTCATTGACTGTGATAGTGACGGGCAGTTCCCAGATTCCCCAATAGCCAAGCGCGCCAGCAGTATACTTGCCTGGTGCCATATGGATGGCGGAATCTGCCACGATGCCCATCGCGCTGTTATAGGCGATTCTTGCTGCGTTCTTGATTGCGTTCGAAGAGACGGTTGCGCCTGAAACGCCGTCCACTTCAAGACTTCCGGCTTCTATGTACTGTGCAGGCATCTCTGCAACAGCGCGGGAGCCGACACCCGGTGTTTCGGAATCTCCGACAATCTGGCAATCGGTAATGAGACCTTTATTCGCGTTTACGGTCAACGTGACGGTAACGTCTCCTCCGAATCCTTTAGCAGTAGCACTGGCTGTTTTTATGTTTGTCTCCTCTGCCAATGCGGTTCCGCCAAGTAGCGTGATTCCCGCCGCGGAAACTGCTGTTGCCGCAGCACCTTTCAGAAATGTGCGTCTGGATATTTCTTTACTCATAAATGCCCTCCTGTTTCTCAGATTTTTCATATCTGCCTTTTCATCTAGACAGATCTATGATACTATTGTAATCATCTTCTACTTGACAGTCAAACTAGATTTCTATTATGCTGATATAAGCATATTCTTATATCTCAGGAAAGGAGCATCAGATGAATCTGAGACAAATGGAAATATTCCTGAGAGTGACGGAATGTGAAAGCTTTTTGGAGGCTGCTAATAGTCTCTTCATGTCGCAATCTGCAGTATCCCAGCAGATCATACGTATGGAAAAGGAGCTCGGTTTTCCGTTGTTTCAACGAAACGGCCGGGGGATTCAGTTGACTGAGTCAGGCGCACGGTATTCTTCCGGAGTCAGAGAGATACTGAGAATCCATCGTGCTACAGTTGCTGCATGTATAAGTCCTGACTGTTACCATACAACAATCGGTTGCACCGGTTTCTCTTCATACTATTATCTTCCACAGGCAATCAAATACATGCAGGAGCTGTATCCTCAGGCACAGATTGTCACCTACCGGGTAGACGCGAATAACTTCGAGAAAGAACTGGAGCAAGGGAATGTCGATCTAGTTTTCATTGCCAAACATATTGCCGCCATGTCCCCGAAACTGAAGTTTCAGTTTGTTGCAGACACACCACTGTACTGCGTTGTCAGCGCAAAAAACCCGCTTGCACGGAAAAATGTCCTCACTGTTTCTGACCTTTTGGA
>CAZMXF010000250.1:0-4275 GCA_964570015.1 uncultured Oscillospiraceae bacterium
AGGCGTTCCAGTCCCATGCCGGTATCGATGTTCTTCTGCTTCAGCTCGGTATAGTTGTTATTGCCGTCGTTGTCAAACTGGCTGAAAACATTGTTCCAGACTTCGATATAGCGGTCACAGTCGCAGCCCACCGTGCAGGTCGGCTTGCCGCAGCCGTACTTCTCGCCGCGGTCATAGTAGATCTCGGAGCAGGGGCCGCAGGGACCGGCGCCGTGCTCCCAGAAATTATCTTCCTTGCCAAAGCGGAAGATGCGCTCCGGGGCTATGCCGATGTCATGCTCCCAGATTTCCGCAGCCTCATCGTCTTCGAGGTAGACGGATGGATACAGCCGGTTCGGATCCAGACCGACCCAGTCCGGAGAGGTCAGGAACTCCCAGCTCCAGGCGATCGCTTCCTTCTTGAAGTAATCCCCAAAGGAGAAGTTCCCCAGCATCTCAAAAAAGGTTCCGTGTCTGGCTGTTTTTCCGATGTTCTCGATATCGCCGGTACGGATGCACTTCTGGCAGGTGCAGACCCGGTGCCGCGGCGGCTCCTGCTCGCCCTTGAACCAGGGCTTCATCGGCGCCATGCCGGAGTTGATGAGCAGCAGGCTTGCGTCATTCTGGGGAATCAGAGAGAAGCTCGGCAGGCGCAGGTGGCCCTTGGTCTCAAAGAAGCTGAGAAACATCTCTCTCAATTCGTTCAGTCCGTAGTTTTTCATGTTTTTTCCTCTTTTTCCGTCAAAGATTGGCTGGGTTATCCCCGTCAGCGAACTGTATTTCTGTTGTATCTCCCCGCCTCCGGCGGGGAGATACAACACAGTTGATAAATGAAGGTGCCGGTTTAATAGTCCTGTGTCGCAACGAAGGCGTTGAATTCATCCTGGTCATTGAAGAAGCGGTGCCGCCCGGTATCGGTATCCAGCGCGTAGTAGTAATAGTCCGTCGGGCTGGGATTCAGTGCGGCGATGATGCTCATCAGACCGGGATTGCAGATCGGGCTGGGAGGCAGGCCTTTATACACGCGGGTGTTATAGGGGCTCTTCTCCTTCAGCATCTCTGCTGTAGGTGCTCCGTCGTGGTCCTGATGGACATAGAGGATGGATGCGTCGATACCCAGCTGCATATCCGCGCGAAGACGATTGTAGATGACCGAGGCGATATCCGCGCGCTCGTCATCGTCTGCCGCTTCCTTCTCGATCATGGAGGCGATGGTCACGATGTCCCGCAGGCTCCTGCCGCTATCCTGAATCTGTGCCAGCACCTCGTCCGTCAACTTGGTATTGAACTGCTCCAGGAACTTGTTGATCGCGCTGGAAGCCTGCATATTGGCATAGAAGTTATACGTCTCCGGGAAGAGGAAGCCTTCGAGGCGCACCGCGTCGATGGTCTCGTCGTCTTCTGCATTCTCAATAAAGCTGTAGTTGAAGTGGGCGGTCTCCGCCGCTTCCATCAGGTCTTCATAGCTCGCCACACCGCTGCGCTCCAGCCGCACAAAAATCTCGCGCATGGTCATGCCTTCGATCAGCGTCACATTTACCGTTGTGGCGGATCCCGCATTCGGGCGCATGTTCTGGATCAGCGCGCGATAGTCAAAAGTGGACTGGAGTTGATACTCCCCCGGGCGCACCTTCTGATCCGCATGGGCCATGCGGCAGTAAAATTCAAAAAGCCAGCGGTATTCAATCAGCCCGGCCTGCTTCAGCGTATTGCTGAGATAGCTGACGTCTGCACGCCGGATCGTCTTGCGGCCGGTCACATTGCCGTCCTCATCCGTGACATCCACTACCTCGGTTTCAAAGATGCTGTCCGGCAGGACCACCGTGGCGGTGAAGCCCTCCTTGTTGAGTGCGAGCATGTCGCTGGCCGCCATCCAACCGAGGCAGGCAAGAATAATACTGATGCAAAGGATGAATACCGCATACAGCACCCCTCCGAGACAGCCGCTTCGGGTATCTTCCCGGCGCTGGATCGGATGATAGGGTTCTGTCGGGCCGTCCTGCGCTTCGGCTTCCGCCTCATCGGCCCAGGCCCGTTCCTCCCGGGTCAGATGGCTGGTCCCGACCCGGATCTGGTCCAGCTTCTGGGACTGCGTGCGTTCCTTTTTCGCATCCTCATGGATTTTAAATACCTGGTCGATGGCGTCGCTCTCTTTCGACATATCTCCATCTCCCCTTTCCAATGCAAGGGTTGGCTCCCGGTCTTACACCGCGATCCGTGAAAACACCTCTCCGATCTTCTCGTGGATCACAAGATTGGCATAGGAATCGTAAGGCGTCTCGCTCAGATTCACCAGCACCAGTTTGTTTCCGCGATAATAGCGGATCAGGCCGGCAGCAGGATAGACGTTCAGGCTGGTTCCGCCGATAATCAGGATCTCGGCGTTGCGGATATAGCGCACCGCGTCTTCCATCACTGTCTGATCCAGCGGCTCTTCATAGAGCACGATATCCGGCCGGATCACACCGCCGCAACTGCATCTCGGTACGCCGGTGCCGTGATTGATCACTTCCTGGGGATAAGGTTTCCGGCAGCGGGAACAGTAGGCTCTCAGGATACTGCCGTGCAGCTCCAGTACGTTCCTGCTTCCTGCTTCCTGGTGAAGTCCGTCGATGTTCTGGGTGATCACCGCGCGGAGCTTCCCGGCCTGCTCCAGTTCAGCCAGCTTGAGGTGGGCCCGATTCGGCTTCACGCCGTCGACGACCAGCTTTTCCCGATGGAAGCGGTAATACTCCTCGGGATTCCGCTCAAAGAAGCTGTGGCTGAGGATCTCTTCGGGCGGATACTTCCATTGCTGATGGTACAGGCCGTCCACGCTTCGGAAGTCCGGAATGCCGCTTTCCGTGCTGACGCCGGCACCGCCGAAAAATACAATGTTGTCGCTGGCCTGAACCCAGTTGTTCAGTGTTTTGATTCCCTGAATATCCACGATGGTCCCCTTTCTTCAATGCTTCTGTCCGGCCGGTGTCTCCGTCCGGGATTATTCAATCAGCGCTACCGCGTGGGCTGCGATTCCGAGCCCCTCACCGGTAAAGCCGAGTTTTTCTTCTGTCGTAGCCTTGACATTCACCGCGTCCTCTTCGACCTGCATCGCCGCAGCCAGGCGGCTGCGCATCTCGGGGATATAGGGCGCGAGCTTCGGGCGCTGGGCAATCACCGTTACGTCGACATTGCCGACACGGAAGTGCTTCTCCTCCAGACGCCTGCAGACTTCTTTCAGCAGTTCGATGCTGTCCGCCCCAAGATAGCGGTCGTCGCTGTCCGGGAAGAGATGCCCGATGTCACCGAGTCCCGCTGCCCCCAGCAGCGCGTCCATCAGAGCATGGGTAAGCACATCCGCGTCCGAATGCCCCAGCAGGCCCTTTTCCCTCGGGATTTCCACCCCGCCGAGGATCAGCTTTCTGCCTTCGACCAGCCGGTGGACGTCATATCCGTGTCCGATCCTCATTTCGCCGCTCCTCTTCTGCGCTCCAGAATGCCCTGCGCAATCACCAGATCCTGCGGTGTGGTCAGTTTGAGATTTTCCTCTTCGCCTTCCACTGCCTGAATCGTCATGCCGAGCCTCTCTACCGCTGTCGCGTCGTCCGTAAAGGTGATTCCCTTTTCCACCGCGTCCGTGAGTGCGGCCTTGACGACCTCTGTGAGGAAAACCTGCGGTGTCTGGACCCGTACCACATGTTCCCGGTCAAGAATCCCGGTCAGAGCACCTTTCTCGTCCACACCGCGCAGCGTGTCTGTGCTTTTGACCACCGGGATCGTCGCATACTGAATACCGGCTCTCCGGATGCAGGCTTCAATCAGCTGCCCGGAAACCAGGGGCCGCGCTCCGTCATGGATCGCCGTCAGGCGGCAATCCTTCTTCAGGGCCATCACCCCGGCGAGAGCGGATTCCGTACGGGTCTTGCCGCCGCACACAACTGCAGAGACCTTGCTCAGGTTGTACTGATCGCAGAGGGCTGCAATCTCCTCAATCCGGTCAGCCTTTGTGACCACGACGATCTCCTGCACAAGCGGGGACTGTTCAAAAGCGTTCACCGCCCTTACCAGTACCGGCTGCCCCTCCAGCATGACGGTCATCTTGTCAAAGCCCATACGCTGTGCGCTGCCCGCACCGAGAACCACTGCGGCGCAGGTCAGGGGCTTTTCTTCCTTTTTCAGGTGTTTGTACGCTGCAACCAAGTCCATCTTACGTTCTCCATCCCGCTGCTTTGCGGATCATCTCAGCTGGCGCATCCGGTAAAAGTTCATCATGCCGTCCTTCATTTCGTCCAGATGCTTCAGCATCTTTCCCGCCCC
>CAZMXF010000251.1:0-4267 GCA_964570015.1 uncultured Oscillospiraceae bacterium
GTTGAAGTGCATGGTGCAGAACTCATGAATCTCGTCATCCGTCCCGGGAGCCTGCGCGCCGAACTGGTTGCAGGGGATGTCCAGGATCTCCAGTCCCTGATCACGATAGTCCCTGTACAACTGTTCTATTGGGGCATACTGGGGCGTGAAGCCACAGCCGGTAGCCGTGTTAACAATCAGAATGACCTTGCCCTTGTAATCGGCCAGATTAAGCTGTTCACCCTTGCGGGTTGTGATTGTATAATCATAGATCATCTTATTTCTCCTTTTTCAGTATAGGGCGCCGTAAATATCATTCAAATACGCCATTCTCTATAGACCAGATTACATGCCGGAAGAAGTCCAGAGCTTCTTTCTGACCCTTCTTTTTGAGCAGATCTTCCATGTCCGCAGATAATCCGCGGATATATTTGAGATGAAGATCTGCACAGTTTTCCCTTATGAATTCATGTGCAGTTGTGTCGTAGAAGTGCTTTGAAGTGGAAATCTGTGTGGCAAATTTCCCATCCAGCTGAACACCATGCTCTTTAATCAGTTCTATAAAGCGATGCAGCTGTGACGGCACCAGGAAGGTATAAACCGGATAACTGAAAACAAGAAGATCTGCTTTCTCCAGGAAGTTTTGCGCTTCGGAGAAGTCTCTTTCAATCGCCTTAATCTTCAGGCCGACATTCAGCTGCGCATAGGTTTGATCCGGGAAATACTTCTGAATGTATAGCATGGTCTGCAGTGTGATGCTGCTGTCGCCCGCAGGTGCACCGTTCAAAATCAGGATATTCATACCTTCGTCCTCCGCATAACAGTCTGTATTAGTGCTCCAGGATATCAGCGTCTCTTCTTTTCTCATATACTCGATTGTCTGGACTTATGTACTTTATATCAGAAACATCTTTCATCTTTCTAATGTGTTTCTGTTGTTCTGCCGCGTACATTCATGATTGCGATGGAGCAGAGCACCAATACAATCCCGAGGATTTTTGCCGGGCCAAGTTTCTGACCGAAGGCTGCAAGTCCGATTCCTGCCGCAACCACCGTTTCTATGGAAGCCAGAACAGGGACCTTTGATGTTTCCGTAATCTTCCCGAGTCCTCCGTAATATGCAATGTATGCCAGCGCCGAAGGGACTACACCAAACCCGATCAGCACAAGCACGACTTTCCAGTTGAATGCTGTACCGATGTTCTGCCAGGGACGGACCAGAAAGAAAAGCAGAATCGTTCCGAAAAGCTGACCGTAAAATGCCGCTGTATAGGCATCTTCATCATCTGCCCCGGTTCTGGACAGGATCGGAAGCATCGCATAGGTTAATCCCGCCAGAATCCCCATCATCAATCCGAATCCAGAAATTCTCACATCCGAAAACACTCCTCCGGTTACGGTCAAAACACAGCCGACAATATTGACCAGGATCGCCAGGACCTTGTTTCCGGACAGAGGCTCATGAAAGAAGAGACGTGACAGCAGCGCCACATAAACCGGAGAGGTATACAGGAATACGGCGGCGGTTGCCATTCCATTCTGCTCGATTGCGTTCATATAGCAGACGTTATAGAACGCCTGAGATACAAATCCGATGAACATGCAGGAAATCAGGCCCCGTCTGCTGATACGAAACAAAGATATTCCTTTTCCTTTTATCAGCAGGATCAGTGCAAGCATTACCGTGGAAGACAACACTCTGTAGAAAGCGACCGGACCGGCGTTCATTCCCAGATTGGACAGCAGTGTGGCGAAGAAGCCAATGGTCCCCCAAAGAGCACCTGCCGTAAGGACCAGAATATATCCTTTATTCTGCTCTGGTTTCACCTCATATTGCTCCCTTCACCGTTTCTTTTGAAAATAATAGCACAAGTCTGCAGAACTGTAAATTGTCAGGGTATCAAAGCAAAGAAAGATTCCTCCACTGCGGAAGCGGAGGAACCACAGCGGAGGAATAAAGCTGCTCAGAAGACCCTGTCTCCATTCTTCACTTTCTCTGTCGGTCTCAGCAAAACCACCCCCTGTTCTGATTCCGTTCCGAGGATTCTTACTTCGCTTTTCACACTCCCGATGTGCATCGGCGTGAGGTTGACACAGCAGATTACCTGCATTCCGACCAGATCATCCGTTTGATACAACGTTGTAATCTGTGCAGATGACTTTTTAATTCCGATTTCTTCTCCGAAATCTATGGTGATAACATAGGCCGGGTTTCGGGATTTCTTGTTCTCTTTCGCCTCAAGGATCGTCCCGGCCCGCATATCAACCTTGTCGAATTCTTCAATACCAATCATCAGATTTCCAATCCCATAACTTTCAGTGTTTTCCGGAACCGGACATCGGAGGTTTCATAGTCCAGCCGGATGAACCGAGCCAGCGCACCGGATGCAGTGATCGCCGCAAGCAGAGAGACAATACCAAGCGCCTCTGCTCCGGTGTTGATCCAGAACACTTCCATCAGGACCGCCAGAATGATCATTGCCAAACCAAGAATAAAACTGCTGTTGATTTTCATTTTGTTTTCCTCCCTTCAGTTATTCTTTCCTGCTTGACTGTATGATAGCACGCGCCTATAATAAAGTAAAGCAACGGTTCGTCAAATTAGTTTTAAGTAATACTGAAAAGGAGAGAATATGGAAACCTCTCGATACAGAGCTTTTGCCGCAGCTGCGGAAACCGGCAGTCTCTCACGTGCAGCAGAGTTATTGAGCTATTCCCCTTCCGGTGTCAGTCAACTGATCAGCGCATTGGAAGCGGATCTCGAATTGCCTTTGCTGATTCGGACACGACGCGGCGTGTCTCTTTCTCCGGCCGGGGAAGCGTTGCTTCCGTCCATCCATGCTCTGCTGCAACAGGAAGATCACATTTTTCAGCTTTCTTCCGAATTAAACGGTCTCATGACCGGAGAAATCCATATCGCCAGTTATCCCAGCGTTTCTTCCCACTGGCTTCCAAAGATTATCAAAGTATTTCAAAAAGATTATCCGAACGTCCATATTCATCTGATGGAGGGGATCCGTCAGGAAATCCTGCAATGGCTGGAAGAATCTCGTGCGGATATCGCCTTTATGAGCGCTGTGGAAGGCAGTCATTACGACTGGATTCCTCTGAAGGACGACCCGATGATTGCCGTATTATCGAAAGATCACCCGTTTGCTGAGGAAGATGTTTATCCGCTGTCTCAGTGCAACCAGGAGCAGTTTATCATGCCCGCACTGGGGAAGGATGCTGATGTAATGGAGCTGTTTGATCGCTTTAATCTGAACCCGACCATCGCCTATTCCACTTTTGAGTGCTTTGCCGCCTTCGCCATGATTGAAAACGGGCTCGGTATGACCATTACCAATAATCTGATCACCGAAGGCTTTCAGGCAGATATTGTCAAGATTCCTGTTGATCCTCCGCAGTATATCAGATTCGGCATCATGATCCCTAACAAGGAAGCCCTCTCTCCGGCAGCAAGAAAGTTTGTGCAGTACGCAAAAAGGATACTAACAGAGATAGCATAGAAAAATACTATGAGGCAGCCCCGGTAACCTGATCATCAGGCCAGCCGAGTCTGCCGCTCTATCTTGGGATCCTGCATATTGTCTCTGTGTGCACTACCGGATTTGATCATCATTCTTCGGCAAAACGGAGTCCGTTTTCCCCCACCCCCTCGTGCAACAACATACGTAAGCCCTGATTTTTTCCCTCGGTGGAAAGCTACAGTCTGAACTTGAATAATCACATAATTTTGGAAATGCAAAAGCGCGATATTCATGTACGGAAAAGAAGCCGAGAGCCCGGAAAGCCCCAATTTACGGGTCTTCTGAGCTCTCGCTTTTTGCCGAAGATACGATATTGAACGCCGGAGGCCGCCACAACATGCGTGAAATCAACCAGGTAAAAAAGCAGATTACTGCTCTAAATGCTCCAGGATATCATCGCTTCTTTTTCCTCATATACTCGATTGTTTTGTAAAGCGTTTCGCCGTGATAGATCTGCTCAAGGTGCCCGGCGAAATCGAGAAGATAGATCGACTGAAGACGCCGCAGCTCTGTTTCCAGCTCCTTCTCAGGGTTTTCCGCCTGCTCCGGCTCAAAACCTTCCAAAACCAGCTGCTCGTATTCGTCCCCAGTCAGATTGTAGATTCCGACTCCAACCAGACGAACCGGATCGTGCTGAACGTGGGCAAGCAGTTTAACCGCTTCCCTGTATATCGTTATTGCATGATCTGCCTCAGGAAGTATCTTTGAACGGGTAATGCTTTTCATGTTGGCATAGGTCAGCTTCAGCACGACGCCTT
>CAZMXF010000252.1:0-4253 GCA_964570015.1 uncultured Oscillospiraceae bacterium
ACAAGCTCAGTGACCATACCTACTATATGCGTCCTTCCGGCGAGAACAGATAAAAATCGTCGAAAAGAGAGCGTTTTAATCAGATATAACCCGGTGGGACCGGTTGTTGTTCCGCCGGGTTGTATCATGAATGAAGAGATGAGGACAATGAGATGAAAGTATTGGTTACCGGAGTGAATGGTCAACTCGGTCACGACATGATGCTCGAACTTGCACAGCGGGGGCATGATCCGGTTGGCTCAGGCAGCGGGCCGAGCTATCGGGGGACGGACCGCGTTGCGTCGATGCCCTATGAACAAATGAACATCACGGACGCCCAGGATGTATACACGGTCATGGAGAAGGTACACCCGGATGCAGTGATTCACTGCTCCGCATGGACTGCAGTAGATGCGGCGGAAGAAGAGGAAAACCGAGAAAAGGTTTTCGGTCTGAATGTCCGCGGCACCAGGAACATCGCAGAGGCGTGTCGGGACGTCGGAGCGAAACTGGTGTACCTGTCGACGGACTATGTTTTTGACGGACAGGGAACGAGACCCTGGCAGCCGGAAGATAAAAACTACGCCCCGCTGAATGTTTACGGGCAGAGCAAGCTGGAAGGGGAATTTGCAGTCCGGGAGACGTTGGAACGAGCGTTTATCGTCCGGATTGCCTGGGTTTTCGGCAAAAACGGGAAGAACTTTATCCGCACCATGCTGAAAGTCGCAAAAACACACGATACGGTTCGTGTGGTGAACGATCAGATCGGGACACCGACCTATACCGCAGACCTGGCCCGACTGCTGACAGACATGATCGGGACGGAACGCTACGGCTGCTATCATGCCACGAACGCCGAGATCGAACCGGGGGCCTATATCTCCTGGTATGACTTTACCTGCGAAATTTACCGGCAGGCTGGCTTGAAGGTCAAAGTGATTCCGGTCAGTACGGAAGAATACGGCCTGAGCAGGGCGAAACGCCCCTTTAACAGCAGACTGGACAAGGGCAAACTGCAGCAAGAGGGCTTCCGGCCGCTTCCGGACTGGAAGGATGCACTTTCCAGATATCTGAAAGAGATTGATGGGGAAATCTGAAGACGGATTGGAAAGACAATGTTGCGATAGCCATATTGTAAAGAAAACTGAAAGCACCTGCCTCATGTTGAGACAGGTGCTTTCAGCTTAATAAATAAAGAAAATCAAACTACGTCAGATTGCAACTATGGTGTCTGGGACTGTATTATACTCCTCAATGAGGAAACAGCTCAGTTCAAAAAGTCACGGAGCTTCTTGCTGCGGCTGGGATGACGGAGTTTCCGCAGAGCCTTGGCCTCAATCTGACGGATACGCTCACGGGTAACGTTGAACTCCTTGCCGACCTCCTCAAGGGTCCGGGTCCGGCCGTCGACGATGCCGAAGCGCAACTCCAGAACCTTCTTTTCTCTCGGGGCGAGAGTCTCAAGCACTTCTTCGAGCTGCTCACGCAGCAGGGAGAAAGAGGCGGCCTCCGAAGGCTCGGAAGCATCCTCGTCAGGGATAAAGTCACCCAGATGTGAGTCCTCTTCTTCACCGATCGGTGTTTCCAGGGATACCGGTTCCTGGGCGATCTTCAAAATATCGCGGACCTTCTCCACCGGCATATCCATCTCGGCGGCGATCTCCTCTGCGCTGGGATCATGTCCCAACTCCTGCAGCAGCTGTCTGGAAACACGGATGGTCTTATTGATGGTCTCAACCATATGGACCGGGATACGGATGGTCCTCGCCTGATCGGCGATGGCTCTTGTGATAGCCTGGCGGATCCACCAGGTGGCATAGGTGGAAAACTTGTAGCCCTTTGTATAGTCAAACTTCTCCACGGCCTTGATCAGACCGAGATTGCCCTCCTGGATCAGATCCAGGAACAGCATGCCGCGCCCGACATAACGCTTGGCGATGGAAACAACGAGCCGCAGGTTAGCTTCCGTCATGCGGCGTTTGGCCTCTTCATCGCCTTCGGACATGCGTTTCGCCAGATCCAGTTCTTCTTCCGGTGTCAGCAGGGGAACCTTGCCGATCTCCTTGAGGTACATTCGCACCGGGTCATCGGTGGCGAAGCTGTCCATCAAGGCGTCGGTATCTGTTACTTCTTCGGTGGGGACTTCTTCGACCTCGCTGAGATCATCCAGCTCCGGAAGCAGATCGTCGTCCAGAACCGGCATCAGATCGCCTCCGGCATAGTCGATATCCACTCCGGCCTGCTCCAGCTGCTCATAGAACTTGTCGATGGTATCAGCGTCCAGGTTTAGATCATTGAGCAGATCCAGATCCTTGGTGGTGAGCTTTCCGGCTTTTTTGCCCTTTTCAAAGAGCTCCTGCAGCCGTACCTCGGGTGGCCTGGTATCCACAGGACCCTCTTTCTTGCGGGAAGACTTTTTGCGGCTCTTGATGAGCTCCGTCTCCTGCTGGCCGGCGATGTCCGCGCCGGCTGCTTCCTCGATGAGCTTGTCGGCCATGCTCTCGAGGTCTTCTTCGGTCAGTTGCAGTTCGTCATTCATGGATGGTACCCCTTTCGTTCTCTGAGCCTGTCCCGCAGGGCATTGAGGTCGAGCTCGCTGCCTCCGGTGTCAAGCTCATGCTGTTCGCGTATTCTCACAATATAGTCCTGCAGGGCCCGCCGGCCGCTGGACAGGACTTCCGGTTTCTGAAGGATATTGACCAGAAGATTCATTTCCTCCCGGCTGAGCACGCCGGAAAGAGAAGAGATACTTAGCGTGCCGCCTTCTTCGATCTTCTGACGCAGAATGGTATAGATCCGGCCCAGCGCCTCGGATGAAAACACTGCGGCTTCGGGCAGCCCGCCCTCCTGAACCAGAGAGGGTTCCAGATAGAGCAGGCGGATCACGCCCTCTTCCGCTGCGGCAGAAACCGGGTTCCGGTAACGCAGCTCTCTGTCTGCTGGCTGCGCCATCCGTTCCGGACGGTTCAGCTCTTGCTCTTCCGTACGGGCGGCCTTTCGCAGGAGCTGCTTTCTGCGTCGCTCGACTTCTTGGATGACCGCATCCTGACCGACTCCGGCCTGACCCGCAACCCTGATGGCGTATACTTCACGCTCTACCGCACCCGGAAGGGTTGCAAGCAGGGCGCTGGCCTCTTTCAGGAAGGCAACTTTCTGGTCGTCCCGGCTCAGGTCGTACCTGGCAGTCACAGCGCCGAGACGGTAATCCACCTGATCTTCGGAGCCCTCCAGCAGATTGCGGAACGCATCCGCTCCGCGGGTCTTGATGTATTCATCCGGATCCTTCGCACCGGTCATGCGCAGCACCCGTACCTTGAGGTCCAGCCGCTCCAGAATCCCGATTGCCCGCTGGGAGGCTTTGATCCCCGCTCCGTCGTTGTCATAGGCAATGATCACCTCATTGGTGTAGCGGCTGATAAGCCTTGCCTGCTCCGGCGTCAGGGAGGTCCCCAGCGATGCAACCGCCGAATCAAAACCGGCCTGGTGCAGCGCCACAATATCGATGTTTCCCTCTGAGAGAATAATATATCCGGCCTTCGACTTCTTCGCAAGATTCAGTGCGAAGAGGTTTCGGCCCTTGTTGAAAACAAGTGTGTCCTTGCTGTTGAGATATTTGGCGCCGGCGTCCCCCAGCGTCCGCCCGGAGAAGCCGATCACATTTCCTCGTACGTCGATGATGGGAAACATGAGCCGATCCCGAAAGGTGCAGTAAAAGCCATGATCGCCTCTGCGGATCAGGTCTGCATCGCTCAGTTCCCAGTCGCTGTAACCCTTCTGCCGCATCGCAGTGAGAAAGGCCCCGCTTCTCTCCGGTGCAAAGCCGAGACCGAAACGCTTTGCAACGGGCGGAGAGATCCTGCGCCCGGCCATATAGTCGGTACAGCGCTTGCCCTCCGGCGTACTGAGCTGCTCATAAAACCATCTTGCCGCGTCCCGATTGGCGGCGAGAAGCCGGGAACGTTTCCTGGCGTCACGGTCAAAGGAATCCTCCGGCATCTGCATCCCGGCGCGCTTTGCCAGAAAGGCGACTGCGTCCGGATAGGAGAGGTTTTCGACCTCCATGATGAAGTTGATTACGCCCCCGCCTTTGCCGCAGCCGAAGCAGTGGTAGAACTGTCCGGCGGGATTTACCGCGAAAGATGGTGTCCGCTCATTGTGAAACGGACAGAGCCCGAAAAGATTTGCCCCGCTCCTCTTCCCGAGAGAAACATAACTGCCGACCACATCGACGATGTCGCTGCGTTCCGTCAGCTCCTGAATAAAGTTTTCCGGAA
>CAZMXF010000253.1:0-4252 GCA_964570015.1 uncultured Oscillospiraceae bacterium
GTGCAAGTCTGGCGCCGAACGCGCACCGAACGCAAGCGCGGCGCTGCCGCGCGGGAACGCCGGGCCGCCGTCACGGTGCGGAAGAAGGCGCCGGACAGGGAACCCGCGAACGCCGAGCTGTTTGAGAAAACCCTGCTCCCGATGGTGGAAAACGTCCACAGACTGGACCAGACCAGCCTGCGCGTCGGCGTGAGCTGGCTTCTGCTGCTGCCGGTGCTGCTGCTGATCATCCGGCGGCTGACAGGGAGCTCAAAAATCACCTTCCTGATCATCTGGGTCGTGGGGACGTTCATCATCTCCGCGGCGCTGATCCTCATCGGCTACGCCGACCACCAGCTCCGGCGCTTTCTGGAGGAAGTCAAGCGCTATGAACCCGCAGCCGCGGGCACAACGCTGGACAACGTCCTGAGCCGCGACAGGAGCGACGCCTACGCGCTGCCCTTCCCTCCGGACACCCTGCTGGGAACGATGCAGCGCATAAGAAAACGCCTCTCCGAGGAGACGCTCCCGGAAGAGGACGGAAAAGAAGAAAGCGACGACGGGGACGACGCGCAGCTTCTCGCTGTCGAGCAGTGGCTGCAGCGCCTCGCGCAGCGCAGAGGGAAGGAGGCGGACCATGCGGAACATCCGGCGGATTATTCGCGGTGACCTGCGGCGCATCACCGCGAGCGTTGTGGGGATCGTCTTCATCATGGGCCTCTGCCTGATCCCCTGCCTGTATGCCTGGTTCAACATCTTTTCCAACTGGGATCCCTACGGGAAGGAGTCTACCTCCCGGATCCGCATCGCCGTCGTCAGTCTGGACAAAGGCTCGGAGATCCTGGGCGTCGAACTCAACCTGGGCGAAACCATTGTGGGCTCGCTGGAGGCCAACGACCAGATGGGCTGGGTTTTCGCCGACAGCAAAAAGGAGGCGCTCTGGCGGGTCTACAGCGGGGACTGCTACGCCGCCCTTGTCGTGCCCGAGAACTTCAGCCGGGATTTCATCAGCTTCCTGACGCTGCGTTTTGAACATCCCGAGCTGCAGTATTACGAAAACGGCAAAAAGAACGCCATCGCCCCCAAGATCACCGGGCAGGCCAAAAACGCCGTCATCAAGCAGATCAACACCACCGTGCTGCAGACGCTGGTCTCCGGCGCCTCGAAAGCGGTCCTGGCCCTGGAAGCGAACGGCATCGACATCGAGACCCTGATCGCGGATCTGGGCGGCAAACTCGAGGATCTCAGCCTGAAGCTCAACGGCGCCGACGCCGCGCTGGACAGCGTCGTAAACGTCGCCGTCGCCACGCAGAACCTGCTTCTGGCCTCAAGCACGCTTGTAAACGACCTTAGCATCACGATCGGTTATACCGGGGACCTGGCAGACATCATTGCCCTGGACATCGAGGAGAAGGACATCAGCGTTCACGAAGCGATTACGCTGATCAACTCGGGACTCAGCCAGGTAAACGCCGATATGAGCCTGTTTTTCAGCGAGCTCTCCGCGATCCTGACCGATCCCGAGGCCTACAACCAGTTTATACAGGAAAGCCGCGACAGCAGCGTCACCGCGCTTCAGGAGATGCAGGCCGCGGCCGCCGGACTGCAGTCCATCGCCAACAGCGCGAACCTGAGCGCCCTGGCAAACCTGTTCGGCGACCTCGCCGCCAGCCTGGGCGACCTCAGCAGTGAGATCTCGGCGCTCCCCGAAGTGGATGTGAGCGACAACGAGCAGTGGGCGGAAATTCAGCAGCGGCTGAGCGGCATTATCGAGAAGAGCACGGGCATCAGCACGCTGCTCTCCGACATCATCACCGAGATTGTCGAGACGCTGAGCGTTCAGGTCGGAAGCGCCTTTGACAGCTTTAACGACGCCGCGCAGAGCGCCGCGGACCTGCTGCGCGTCCTGCAGGCGCAGACCGCGTCAGCCGCCAACGGGCTTTCCGGCATGGCCGGCAGCGTCGCGCAGCTGCAGCGCAGCGTGCTGAGCGCGAAAACTGGCATCAACACAATCCGCACCAGGCTGACAGAGCTGTCGGACTTTCTCACCGCGCTGAGCGAGAGCGAGTATCTGCAGGAGATCCTGGATCTGCTGCGGATCGGGCCGGACGTGCTTGACAGCTACGTCGCCTCCCCCATCCGGGTAGCGGAGGAAGTCTTCTATCCCGTGGACAGTTACGGCTCGCAGATGGCGCCCTTCTATACCGTTCTGTCCCAGTGGGTGGCGGCGCTGTTCTGCGCCGTGCTGCTGAAAACCCGGATCCGGGAGGAGGACCGGCCGCGGAACCTGAGGATGCACGAGCATTTCTTCGGGCGCTACGCGCTGTTCTTCTCCGTCTGTGTGGCGCAGGCGCTGATCACGGGGATCGGCAACCTGATGTACGTCAACATTATCTGCGCTCACCCGGTCTGCTTTGTCCTCGCCTGCGTCATGACGGGCATCTGCTTCTCGATGATCAACTACATGCTCTCCTTCACGCTGGGCGCCGCGGGCCTCGCCGTGTCCGTTGTAGTGATGGTCCTGCAGGTCGGCGGCGCGGGCGGAACCTATCCGGTGGAAGTGCTGCCGAAGATCTTCCGGGTGCTGTACCCGTACATGCCCTACAAGTTCGCGATGAACGCGATGCGCGAAGCGCTGTCCGGCTTTTACGGTTTCGCGTACCTGCAGAACATGCTGATGCTGTTCGCGATCACGCTGGGCTGCGTCGCGCTCGCCTTCCTCATCTACATCCCGGGCAAATGGCTCAACGGCCTGCTGGAGAACGGCAAGGCCAAATGCGGCATCATGTACTGATGGGCGCCTATACTTGCGTAACGGCGAGCGGGTTTGTCATCGGCGCGGGGTCTTCCGTGCGAAAAAAGCGATTTCAAAAGGGTAATTAAAGGTCCCGGGCATGGGAGGTGAAACAATGCCAACAAAATCAAACAACACAGGCGGGCGCGGAGGCGCGAGACCCGGTGCGGGAAGGAAGAAAACCCCTGTCAGGGAGAAGGCCGCAAACGGCAATCCCGGCGGCAGGCGGCTTGAAGTCCTGGATATACCCGAAGTCGAGGGTGTCGATATGCCGAAGCCCCATGATTTTCTTTCCGCCGAGCAGCGTGATGGAAGCACGTTGCAGGCCGAGGAAATCTACACGGAGACCTGGGAGTGGCTGAAGAAGATCGGCTGCGCGGCCAAGGTGTCTCCGCAGCTTTTGGAACGGTACGCTATGTGCTCCGCCAGGTGGATTCAGTGTGAGGAGATGACGAACCGCATGGGTTTCCTCTCCAAACACCCGACCACGCAGAAGCCGATACCATCCCCGTTCATCAATATCGGCATCAACTACATGAACCAGGCCGTGCGGCTGTGGAATGAGATCTTCCAGATCGTCAAGGACAACTGCAGCACGGACTACGGCGAGGTCTCCCCGCAGGACGACCTCATGGAACGTTTGCTTCGGGCAAGGAAAGGATGAAAGAAATGTTTGAGAAAGTAAATCCCTCGCACCCCGACAAGCTGGCCGACCGCATTGCCGGTGCCCTTGTCGACTACGCCTACACGCAGGAAAAGAACCCCCGCATCGCAGTCGAGGTCCTGATTGGCCATGGTGCCTGCAATATCATCGCGGAGCGAACATTTGTATAGTATTCCGTTTCGAATTATCTTGCTATATCCGCCGTTTAGAGTGATTAATACACTACCGAAAGGAACACACGAACGGAGGATACAGACATGAAAAACACGAAGAGCAGATTCCGTAGCGAGCTGGACGGCAGCCTCGGCGCCTTTTGGCAGAAGGAAGCCGAAAAGGAACTGGCCAGGGTCAAGGCGGACCTTGACAGCGGCCGGATCACCATTGACGAGGCCGGAGTTGCCAGAAACTGCATCGGCCGGGTTCTTATGGCCGACATGCTGGAGAAACTCCTGATGGTCACCGACCGGGCAAACGAGGCGGCTACCACGGCGGCCAGGGAGGCCGAGGTCGACCGGGAGCTCACCGCCTACCGCAAAGCCAGACGGGAGCACAGCCTGGAAGAACTCAGCGAGATGAGGGCGGCATTCGGCCGCGGCACCAAGGTGGTTGACGCCATCACCGGCGAAAGGATCACCCTTTAATACAGCAAGAAGAAGCCCCGGACGGGGCTTTTCTTCGTTATGTGCAGTCGCATCGGAAACGGAGGCGGCTGCTTTTTTGTAAGGAGATCGCCCATGAGGAAGCTGAAAAAGTACACACCTACGATCTCTTCCGGATCCGGCTCCATATTCTGATGGATCCATTCGAGCATCAGG
>CAZMXF010000254.1:0-4250 GCA_964570015.1 uncultured Oscillospiraceae bacterium
GGCGAATCTCCGGAAGGCTCTCCAGCATGGTTCGCACGACGCTCTCCGGCCTCGCAGACGGCGGAAGGACGACCCGCAGACAAGTCTCCAGGAGCTCGGATGCCCGGCGGAGCGTATCCTCCCGGCACACCGGGGCGGCGGCGTGCCGCGGAAACAGGGATTCGATCAGAAGATCGGTCATCTCCGCCGCGCGCTGCCGAAAGCCGCAGAAGTCCTGTGTTTCACTCGGTTCCGAAGCCTCCAGCTGCGCGGAGGCAGCTTCGATCAGGTGTTCCAGCGTCCGATCCATCTCACACCTCAAACATCGGGGAGGACAGGTAACGGTCCCCGGTATCCGGGAGCAGAACGACAATGGTCTTTCCCATGTTTTCCGGGCGCTTCGCCAGCTCCACGGCGGCCCAGACCGCGGCGCCGGAGGAGATGCCGACGAGGACGCCCTCCGTCCGGCCGATCTTTCGCCCGGCCTCAAAGGCGGCTTCGTTTTCAACGGTGATGATTTCGTCATAGACGGCGGTGTTCAGCACCTTCGGCACAAAGCCCGCACCGATGCCCTGGATCTTATGCGGGCCGGAGATGCCTCTGCTCAGCACCGGAGAAGAGGCGGGTTCCACCGCGACGATCCGGATCTCGGGATTTTTCGCCTTCAGGTACTCGCCCACGCCTGTGATCGTTCCGCCGGTTCCCACACCGGCGACAAAGAGGTCCACCTTGCCGTCCGTATCCTCCCAGATCTCCGGACCGGTGGTCTCGCGGTGCGCGGCGGCGTTGGCGGGATTGCCGAATTGATCGGGAATGAAGGCGTTGGGGATTTCACGGGCCAGCTCCTCGGCTTTGGCAATCGCGCCTTTCATGCCCGCTGTGCCGTCGGTGAGAACCAGCTCGGCACCGTAGGCCTTCATCAGCTGCCGGCGCTCGAGACTCATGGTTTCCGGCATGACGATGATCACGCGATAGCCGCGGGCCGCGCCGACAGAGGCGAGACCGATACCGGTGTTGCCGGAAGTGGGTTCAATGATGACGGATTCCTTTGTCAGGAGTCCTTTTGCTTCCGCATCGTCGATCATGGCCCTGGCCACGCGATCCTTGGCAGAACCGGCGGGGTTAAAGTACTCCAGCTTGGCGAGAACCGTGGCCTGCAGGCCTTCCGCCTGCTCCAGGCGGGTCAATTCCAGCAGCGGGGTTTTGCCGATCAGCTGATCAACGGATGTAAAAATAGCCGACATGTTGAATTCCTCCTTCAAAATAAAAAACCGGAAGGCCCATCGGCCTTCCGGTTGAACTGACTGCAGTTTCCGGGAACGCTCAAACGGGCATGACAAAGCGCGTGCGGCCACAGCGCACGTCACAACACACACAACAGAAAACGAAAGTGTTGCTGGCCTTGTACATGAGAACCCTCCGAGCGGATACGGATTATTTCGCTTTCCTTTTATACTACGAGACAGATGATTTGTCAAGCAAACGAAAAAAGCCGTCTGCGGAGCAGCCCGGTCTTTGCCCAAGGCTGCCTTTTCCGGCAACGGCAGGAGGTCTTCCTGTGAAAAATGGATTGACAGCAAAGCTTGCTGTTTTGTAAAATGACAGCAAAGCTTACATCTGTCGGAGGCGCACATATGGCGGAGATCTGTTACCGTGCAAAAATAACACACACGGAAAAAACCGTAGAGCAGCTTTACAAGATGCAATATTACGTATATGAAAAGCCGCGGATGCTGCTGCGAATGCTGATTGGTTTCGGCCTTGTTCTCACCGCGGTTGTGACAGGCGTCCCGAAATGGGGCAAAGCATTGCTGCTTCTTGCCGGCGCATGGCTGCTGGTAAGCAAAGATTTCCCCGCAGCGGTGCGCGCCGACCGGGCTCTGTCCGAACGCAAGGCCAGGCTGCCCAACATGAATTACAGCTTCGGCCCGGAGACCGTGCACCTTTCGGGCGAGGGCAGTATGGACATCCCCTACGGGAAGTTTACGCGCCTGGTAGAGGACAAACAGTATCTCTACCTCTTTGTAAACCGGAATTCCGTCTGTATGATGGAAAAAGATTCTGTGAAACCGGCGGATATCATGGCGTTTGCCAAATTCATGGAGGACAAAACCAACCTCAAATGGCGGGCGGAAAAGCCCTTCCTGAGCATGAGCATTTATGACCTGCGCCAGGCGCTGAGAGACATGCGGGGGAAATAAGCCCGGCATAAAACAAAAAACTTTGCCGCGACATTTTGTCATGACAAAGTTTTCCTGTCTGCTCCGCCGTTCAGGTAAGCGGGGTGCGGTTTATGGCTTTTTTCAACTGCTCACGGTATTCCGTAGGCGTGATGCCGTAAAGATTTCGAAAGGACTTGACAAAACTGCTGTAATCGGAAAATCCGCTCGCGAGGCAGGCATCCAGGACACTTTTGCCCGTCACGAGGCCGTAGCGAAACTCCTGCATCCGAAGATCCGTAATGTAATGACGGATGCTTTCACTGGTGTAGCTCTTGAAGCTGCGGGAGAGATGCTCCCGGCTGACATAAAACTGCTGCGCAATGCTTGCTACATTGAGCTCCGGATCCCGGAAATGCTCAAAAATATACGCTGTGACCCCGGAGATGAGCGCGCTCGACGCGCTGGGAGCGACCGACTGGGAGGTACCGGCGACATGCTCAATGGTGAGCATGAGTTCTCCGATCTGGCAGCGGTAAAGCTGATCGCGAAGACCGGAATCCGTCACGGAGGCAGTGGCGTTAATGCGTTCCAGAAGCTCCCGCAGGCCCCAGCGGCAAACGTCTTCCGCCCGAAGAATATACAGCGACGGAATACGGTTTATCCGCTCCTGCAGCATACAGTTGTTAAGCACCTGAACCATGAACTCTGCGTCTACCTGGAGAATCAGGCGCTCGTAGCTTGAGGAATCGGACGGACAGATCATCGTGTGCACCGTACCGGGAGAGATGAGAAGCATCTCATCCGGATGCAGAAGGAAGCGTTTGCCGCCGGAAAGGTACTCGCAGATCCCGCGGCGCACAAGGATGAATTCAAAGTAGGGGTGAGAGTGTGCGATCGAGGAACGGGTTAATACGTTGACATAGTAACCGACCGAGACAAGGTTGCGGTTCAGCTGGAAGTTTGCCGTATCCTGTGTCAGGTGCTGGTCCACAACGGATTCTACTTGATGATATGCCGTATGAAACACCCCGTTTTCTCTTGTATCACAATTTGCGATAATGTCATCACAAATTAAGGCTTGATTCTGACGGTATATTTGGTATTATATATAAGAACGAGAATAAATCAAGTGCCAGTCGCCGCTCATGCTTGTCCGGTTTGTGCGTTTTGCATAAATTCAGGCCCTGCTTTTTGTGATGTTTTCACCCCGGGTTTGAGGGAACCCCCGTTTTGTATCCACTATCAGCGTTGGCTGATGCGGAAATATATTATTCTATGGAGGAAAAACATGAAACGTATTCTCGCCGCTATCCTGTGCCTGGTTATGATCGTCGCGGTCGCCGCCGCGATGCCCGTCAACGCCAGTGCTGCGAACACTGTCTATCTGACCCTCGCCCACAACATGGCTGAGGACCACGCCATCAACGTCGCGCTGGTTGCCTGGGCCGAAGCAGTTGACGAAGCGACTGACGGCGCTATTGTCATAGATGTCATGCCCGGCGGCACACTCGGCTCCGAGGCCGACTGCGTCAGCCAGATCCAGGCCGGCCAGCTGGAGATGACCAAGGTTTCTGCCGGTACCCTCTCCAACTTCAACAGCGCCTGGAACTGCGTCTCCGTCCCCTATGTTTTCAATGACAAAGATCATCTCTACAACGTGATGAACGGCGAGATTGGCCAGGACCTCTACAACCTGACTGCTGACGACGGCTTCGTCGGCCTTGCCTGGCTCGAGTCCGGCACCCGCTGCTTCTACACTGCGAAGACCCCCGTCCGCACTCCCTCTGACCTCAAGGGCCTGAAGATCCGTACCATGGACAGCCAGATGGCCATCGACATGATGAATGCCTTCGGCGGCTCCGCCACCGTTATGGGCTACGGCGACATCTACACCGGTATGCAGCAGGGCGTTATCGACGGCGCTGAGAACAACATTACCGCCATGCGTGACCACGCCGACGTGACCGGTTACTACTGCTATGATGAGCACACCATGATCCCCGATGTCATTATCATCTCCACCGAAATCTGGAACCAGCTCACCGAAGAGCAGGCATCAAATCCGTGCTATTCTATGAGCACGAGGAGGTAATTCTCTATGAAAAAGAT